>JBEPVJ010000185.1:0-5251 GCA_041691095.1 Gemmatimonadales bacterium | reverse complement strand
CAGCACCACCAGCACGATGATCCCGCCGACGCCAAGTCCCCGGCCGCCGAAGTTCATCCCGCCGCCGCCGCTGCTGCCCCGGCGGTCTTCCACGTCCGGGTTATTGCCCAGTGACCAGCGCATGATCTGCTCCTTCGATCTATCGTGACATCGTGCCGGAAACGTCCAGAAGGATCGCCCCGGCGACGGTGGTTTCGTAATGGGCCCGCTCCACCCCGCCGAATAGCCGCTCCGACGCCCCGGCCAGCGCGCCGTCCTCCCCATCTTCCCATGCTTCCAGATCGAACGGTTGCGGCGGCAGGCTCTGGTAGTCGGGAAACTCGGACTGGATCGGGCAGGCGTTCTCGATGACATGCCCGTCCGGCGTCTCCAGCCCCAGCCCCATCATCCTGCAGATCATTGGACGTTGCAGGTATATCAGGCATGCACCGCCCAAGTCGAGCGCGGGGCAGGGCGCCTCCTCGAAGGCCTCCACCAGCGCGTCGAACCGCTCCTCACCCAGCGTTCCGATATCCCACGGCGCCGCCAATCCCGGCTCCACCCGCTTCATCGCCACCATCTGCGCCTCCGCTCGCTGCCGGAGCCCGGCCCGCGTGCCCGGCTCCAGCGCCCGGACGCCGTCCCGCACCAGCAGCGCATCGGCCACAGAAATATCGAAAGGCCCATGGCAGCACGCCGAACACCCGGGCCGGCAGGGGATCACCCCGGGATGACGCTCCCGGGCCTCGGCTTGCCAGGTGTCGAGCCCGGCCAGCAGCGAGGGGTAATCGCTGGGGAAGGTCAGGTGCGGTCGCTGCGGAAGATGCCCGCCGCCAGGCAGACCCAGCCACCCAGAAAGGCGATCCCGCCCAGCGGGGTGATGACGCCGAGCACGTCGGCACCGGTGAGCGCCGCGCCGTAGAGGCTGCCGGAAAAGAGCATGATGCCGACGATGAAACACCCGCAGCTGATCCGGAAGAGCCGGGTGGGATGCCGGGAGAGGATGCGCGCCACGATGATGATGGCCAGCGCGTGGTACATCTGGTAGTTGGCGGCGGTGCGCCAAAGGTCGATTTCGTGGGGCGAGAGCTGCTGCTGGAGGAGATGGGCGCCCAGCGCGCCGGCCGCGACGCCGGCCCCGGCCAGGATCGCGCCGGTGGCGAGCAGCAAATCACCTTCGAGACGGCGGACCGGCGCGCGGCTCATCAGGCTCCGCCGACTGTTCCCGGCCCTTCGACGCCCATGCCCATGGCATGGTAGCCGTTGTCCACGTACACCACCGTGCCGGTTATGCCCGCGGCCAGCGGGCTGGCGAGGAACGCCGCTGCGTTCCCCACGTCGATTGCTTCCAGCTCCCGGGTGAGGGGAGCGTTGGCCCTGGTATACGCGATCATCCGTTGGATCAGTCCGATGGCACTGGCAGCGCGCGACGCCAGTGGTCCGGCCGAAATGGTGTTGACCCGCACCCCGAAGCGGCGCCCGGCCTCGAAGGCAAGGGTGCGGGTATCCGACTCCAGTGCCGCCTTGGCCGACGACATGCCGCCTCCATAACCCGGGATCACCCGCTCCGCCGCCATATAGCTGAGCGAGAGGAAGTTTCCCCCCGGCCGCATCAGCGGCGCCAGGTGCCGCACCAGCGAGATGTTGCTGTAGGCGCTTACGCTTACCGCGTCCAGATAGCCGCGGCGGCTGGTGTCCAGCAGCGCGTTCTTGACTTCGGCGCCGTTGGCCAGGCTGTGGACCACGATGTCCAGCGAGGCGGGGCCGAAATCCGCCACCATCCGGTCGGTCATCCCCGTGATGGAGAAGTCGCCTCGCTCCTTGTAGCGCTTGTTCTCCCGGATTTCCACCGGGGCATCCTCCAGCGTGTCGAAGGCGGCATCCAGCGGGTAGACCTTCTCGAAGGTCATGCTGCTCCCGCCGGCCAGCCGCATCGAATCGGCCATCTTGCCGCGGTCCAGCAGATTCTGAAAGATGTTGAGCGCCGGAGGCCAGGTGCCCAGGCAGACCGAGGCGCCCGCTTCGGCCAGCGCCTTGGCGATGGCAAAGCCGAAGCCGCCGTCGTCGGCGACCCCGGCGATCAGCGCCCGCTTTCCCGTGAGATCGATCGGCAGCATGCGCGCGGGTTACCGGTTTGGGTTCAGGATCCGGCCGATCCGGATCGAGATGTCGTGATAGTGGGCCTTAACCAGCGAATTGCCGGCCCGCCCCGCCGCTGCGGCCGATTCCTTTTCCAGCGTCTCCAGCTCGGCTCGGGCCAGCGCCCGGATGTCCGATTGGCTCACGTTCATGTGCGGGAAGAGCGAGAGGAACTGGGCTGGAATGCCTGGCGGAGGCGGAGGCGGCTCCGAGGTCATCAGGAAGCTCATCCGGTCCACGTAGCCCCGCTGCAGATTCCGCTTGTACGTATCGGGAGCCGGGCCGCCCGAGAGATCGCCGAAGACGCCGCGGCGCACGTCCCGGAAGAGATCGCTGAGCGAATAGGCTTTGTCTCCCGTGCGGGCCTGCTGCTCGATCAACCGGCCCATCCGCGCCGGGTCGAGCAGGTCGTTGAGCGAATTGACCTGGCGGTTGCGGACCCGCTCGACGATGCCGTTGTTCTCCAGCCGGTTGAGGATTTCCGGATCGATGACCCAGCTCGGCGTGGCGAAGACATTCTCCGAGAGCCACGCCACCGCCGCCTGCTGCCGTGCCCTGGGCACGGTGGTAAAGACCGCGCCGGTCTGATCCGACGACTTCCGCACCTCGTTGACTCCGCCCACGATGGTGGTGACGTGGCCGATGTAGAGATTCCACTGGCGCAGCACGTTGTCGTAGAGTTCCTGGAGATCGCTGTCGTCCTCGCCAGGCCGGGTGGTCCAGGTGCGGAGCTGAGGCATGATCCGCTTGAGGTTGGCCAGGCCGTAGTTGCTGGCCTTCACGCCGTCGTCGCCCAGGTCTTCGGTCTGTGAAGAAGGATCGATCCCGCTCGGATCGCCGAAGCGATACATCGGATCGTTCTCGTGCTCCCTGATCCACTGATCGAGGGTCGGCTTCTCGGCGTCGGGGCTGGTGGCGCCGGGGATGGGACGGTAGCCCCACTTGATCGCGTAGATGTCGTAAACGCCGATGCCGGGATAGTAGGAGATCCCGGTGTCGCCCGGCTGCGCCACGTAGTTGAAGCGGGCGTAGTCCATGATGGCCGGCGCGGTGTGCATCCGCTTCGTAAAGCTGGCGGACCGCAGCGAATCCACGGGGTAGGAGCTGGAGGCCTTCATGTTGTGAGGCAGGCCCAAGGTGTGCCCCACTTCGTGAGAAGAGACGAAGCGGATCAGCTGACACATCAGCGCGTCTTCGAACTGGGGCCGCTGTGCCACCCGGTTGACCGCCGCAGTCTGGACCATGAACCAGTTGCGCAGCAGGCTCATCACGTTGTGATACCAGTAAATGTGCGACTCGAGGATCTCCCCGGTGCGCGGATCAGACACGTGGGGCCCGCGGGCGTTCTGCACCGGCGAGGCGAAGTAGCGCACCACCGAGTAGCGGGAATCCTCCAGGGAAAAGTCGGGATCTTCCTGCGGAGTCGGGGCGTCCTTCCCGATGATTGCCTTGCGGAAGCCGGCCGCCTCGAAGGCCACCTGCCAGTCATCGATGCCCTGCTTGATGCAGGAGCGCCACTGGACCGGCGTGGCGGGGTCGATGTAGTAGACGATCTGCTTGACCGGATCGACCAGCTCGCCCCGGGCAAAGGCCGCAGGATCCTTGGGCTCGAGCCGCCACCGCGCGATGTAGCTGCGCACGTCGGAGCGTTGCTCCATCCGGCCGTAGTCGGTCTGCTGCACCCCGAAATATCCCACCCGGTTGTCGCTCAGCCGCGCCATCATCGGATGCTCCGGCAGCAGCAGCATCGACTGGTTCATCTCGATCGAAATGGTGCCGGTTTGCGCGCTTGACGGCGCCAATCCGGCCCCGTAGGTAAGGACGTGGCGGGCCTCGATGTTGGTCGGATAGCTGTGAATGCTCACGATGTAGGAGCGGGCCGGATCGAGCGCGCGGACCTGGTACACGGTGCGCCGGGCCGACTGGAGCCCCAGTACCGGCACATCGGTGGTGAGGAGGGGGGTAATCTCGATGACGGCGGCGCTGGAATCGGGCTTGAACGCCGCGATCGGGAACGCGAAGAGCACCGGCTCGAAGTTGGAGGCCCGCACCGCCATTGCGATCGGGAGCGAATCGGCGGCCACGTTGTCATAGGCCACGTAGCGGAGCAGGATCCGGTCGCCCTGGCGCTGCCACCGCACCACGCCCTCGTTCTCCTCCTCTCCGCCGAACCCGATGTTGTTGGGCGTCTGGGTGCGGCGGGTGACCAGCAGCATTTCCTTGCCGTAGAGCCGCACCGGAATTTCGTAGTACCACTTGTCGCCCACCTGGTCCACCGTGAAGAGCCCCGAATCGGAGTGGGCTCGCTCGGTGATGACCTGCTTGTAGGGGCGAGGCCCCGCCGAAGGGGCGCCGAGTCCCTGCGGCATCCCGCCGGGCATGGCGCCTCCGGGCGCCTGGCCCATACCCCCCGGAGCCTGCCCGGCCGGAACGGTAGCTGCAATGGTTGGCGCGGGGGGCTGGGCGGGGGCAGGGCCGGCGGTCTTGGTGGCGCAGCCGGCCAGCGCCAACAGGGCAAGGAGCCCTGGGCGGGGCCCGATGGGGAGGCGCGGCATGGATTTCCTCATGGGGGTCAGGCCGGGAAAGAAATCAGATTTCGCCAAGAATTGCCAGCGGAGGTAATTTCGCGGATGACTTGGCTCATGTTCCAAGGATGGAGGGACCTCCTCTTCCTCAGCTGGCCCGTTCCGCCCGCCGAGCTGGCTCGGCACCTGCCGGCCGGCCTCCCGGTGGACACTTTTGAAGGCAACGCCTGGATTTCATTGGTGCCCTTCCAGATGCGGGACCTGCACCTCCACTGGCTTCCCCCGATTCCCGGCACCAGCAGCTTCCCGGAGATCAACCTCCGCTGCTACGTGAAGGTGCGGGGGGAGCCGGGAGTGTTCTTCTTCAGCATCGATGCCGACTCGCGGCTCGGCGCGCTGGTGGCGGGGCTCGTATTCCATCTTCCTTTTCACAACGCGACGATGAGCCTCACCGAATCGAGCGGCACCTGGCGGATGGCCAGCCGCCGGCGCGGCAACGTCGACGCGCAGCTGGTCGCCACCTACCGCGCCAAGGGGCTGCTCCGGGTGCCGGCGCCGGGGACGCTGTCCCACTTGGTAGCCAGCGAGCCATTCGGCACGCCGTTCTC
>JBEPVJ010000184.1:0-5268 GCA_041691095.1 Gemmatimonadales bacterium | reverse complement strand
GGATTGAATTTGGCCAGTAGCTGGAATGCGGGTGGCTCATGGACATTGCCTAAAGTGGAGGTCGTATACCTTGCCGAAGGTCCTAAGGGGGCCTCGCTTGAGGAATGGAAGCCATCGATAGAGGCAGTTCTTGGTGTTAGCCTCTTTGTTGGCAACGCGACCCTGGCGATCGATCTGCCGCATCACCGCATTGGCATCAGGAACTCCGGGCATTGAGATACGTCGGTTAACCAAGCCAAGTGCCCGCCAATATCCAATCTCCTTCCTTTTGTCACGCCTCAGTTGGAATGTGACTTGATACGTACGCTCCGCTGAATGGGAGGTGATGTGCCAGTTCTAGGCCGAATAAATCGTATACTTCTGCCCGTACTGGGGGGTCAAGCAGTGGCACTGGGAAGCGCATTTGGTCAGGTGAGCGCCAATCCGCGCCCGATCGAGATTGGGGGAACAGTTGGTGTAGCATTCATCGCCGCTGCTGGTGCACCAACCAGCCAGTGCCATCAGCCGAAGGCCGGGAAGTCAGTGATTCAAGTGGGACTTCGAGGGAGTTATCGGCTTTCCGGACGGCTCGTCGTGGAAGCCACACTTGGACACACTTTCCCCTCTGCAGACAACGTCGCGTGCCCGCCTCCCCACCAAGCAAGAATCGCCGGAGAGGACACGCTTTCCAGTGAGTATCCATCTGCTGAGAGAAATGACTTTCCAAAAGCGACGACGACGGCAGTGCGATTGTGCGTGATACCTTGGTCGAGCTCTAGAACGGAAGTCAGGTTCTACCTGGGCATTGCCCGGATCTGGCAGATCCACGTGCTTCCGGTAATCGTGGGATTAAATGGTCGCGTCCATCTTGGCGCTCTCGACCTATTTACGGAATTTGAGGCATCTCGATATTCAGTGGATTTTATTCACCGCGACCAGTACTATCTGGATGGGAGCATTTCCGGCGCCAAGGAAATGACTTCAAAAAGAGGACGGACGGACGCCGCGTTGAGAATCGGGATAGGTATTCGTCTGTAATTGATACGAGGCAACAGCCCCAACCCCGGCAGAGTGCGTGGAGACCAATCGGCCCGCACCACGCTCCGCCTGAGGGTAATATTCCCCTACCGCACTCACGAGAGATCCCATGAATCTGAATCGTCCCCGACGGTACCGCCGCCCTTTCCTGATCTCGTCCCTGCTGCTCAGCCTCGGCGCCCGGGCCGGAACCGCCCAAGCGGGGTACCAGCCGGTCGACAGCTCCGCCTTCGCCGGGCTCGCCTGGCGCAACATCGGTCCCTATCGATCGGGGCGCTCTGCGGTCGCGGCGGGGTCGGTGGCGCGCCCCAACGAATACTATTCCGGGACCACCGGCGGCGGCGTCATGAAAACCGTCAACGGCGGCTACACCTGGGAGCCGGTGTCCGACAAATACTTCGGCGGCACCATCGGCGGCATCGGGATCTACCAGCCCAACCCCGACATCGTGTACGTCGGCACCGGCGAATCCACCCTCCGCGGCAACACCTCCTACGGCGACGGCGTGTACAAGACCACCGACGCCGGCGCCACCTGGAGCTTCCTCGGTCTCAAGGAAACCCGCCACATCGCCAAGGTCGTAGTCCATCCATGGAATCCCGACCTGGTCTATGTGGCGGCGCTGGGACGGGCCTTCGGGCCTAACCCGGAACGCGGGGTGTTCCGGACCAAAGACGGCGGCAAGACTTGGGAGAAGGTTCTCTTCCGCAGCGACTCCGCCGGCGCCACCGACCTGGTGATGGATCCGTCCAACCCCTCGGTGCTCTACGCCTCGACCTGGCAGGTGGTGCGGCGCCCCTGGGACATCGTGAGCGGCGGGGCCGGCAGTGCCGTCTACAAGACCGTGGACGGCGGCGATCACTGGACCGACATCACCCGTAACCCGGGCATGCCGCTCGGCGCACTGGGCAACATCGGGCTGGCGGTGTCTCCGGCGAATCCGCGCATTCTCTGGGCGATGATCGAAGCCGATTCGGGCGGGCTCTATCGCTCCGGAGACGCCGGGGCCACCTGGCAGCGGATCAACAAGCGGTCCAACCCGAACATCCACTGGCGCCCCTTCTATTTCTCCCGGGTATTCGCCGACCCGATGGACACCAACACCGTGTACCTCCCCAACGGGGTGCTCTATCGCAGCACCGATGCCGGGAAGCATTTCGTCGAGGTCCGCCCCTACAGCGAGCTGTGGGACACCCATACGCTGTGGATCGCGCCGGACAATCGCGACCGGATGATCGTAGCCGCAGATCAGGGTGCGCGGGTCTCCTTCAACCGCGGCCTCAACTGGAGCTCCACCGGCTACGCCACCGGCCAGTTCTACCATATCGTCGCCACCAACCACTTTCCCTACCGGGTTTGCGGGTCTCAGCAGGACAACAGCGGCGCCTGCGGGCCGAGCCGTTCCGACAATCTCTTCGATATCACGCAGTGGTACTATCCCGGCGGCGGCGAGGCCGGCACCATCGTCGCCGATCCGGCACATCCCGACGTGACCTACGCAACCGGCGGCGGCACCACCCGGTTCGACCGGTCCACTGGCCGCTTCGAAGCCATCGATCCCTGGTGGGAGGCGCCGGCGCTCCCCAAGGATGTCAAGCAACGCTGGAACTGGACCACCCCTCTGGCCCTCTCTCCTCAGGACCCCCGGACTCTCTACACGGGATCCAACTTCCTCTGGCGGAGCCTGGACCGCGGCGCCACCTGGTCGAGGATCTCGCCGGACCTGACCCGCCACGATCCCAAGACGCTGACCGTGGCCGGTGGGCCGATCACCATCGAGTCGTCCGGCGCGGAGACCTACGCCACAATCTTCGCGATCGCGGAATCTCCTCTGGCCAAAGGGACCATCTGGACCGGCTCTGATGACGGGATGGTGCATCTGACCCGCGACGGCGGAGCGCACTGGTCCGACGTCACGCCGCCCTTCGGCGAGTTTGCCCGGGTCTCCAGCATCGAGCCGTCGACTCACGCGGCCGGCACCGCGTACCTCGCTGCGAACCGGAACATGCTCGACGACTACGCGCCGTATCTCTACAAGACCACCGATTTCGGAAAGAGCTGGACCCGGATCAACGAAGGCATTCCGGCCGATGAGTTCACCCGGGTCATTCGGGAAGACCCGGTGCGGAAGGGACTGCTGTTTGCGGGTACCGAGCGGGGAGTGTGGGTGAGTCTGGACGACGGGGCGCACTGGCAGTCACTGCGCCGCAATCTGCCGCCGGTTCCGGTGCACGACCTGATCGTGAAGGAGGGCGACCTCGCCATCGCGACCCACGGCCGGGCCTTCTGGATCCTCGACGACATCTCGCCGCTCCGCCAGCTCAGCACCGACCTGCTGGCCAAGCCGGCGCACCTTTTCCAGCCGAAGGACAACCAGCGGGTCTACTGGGGCGGCGGCTCGACCATCGAGAACCTGACGGCCGGAGCTAACCCGCCCAACGGAATCTTCGTCTACTACTGGCTCAAGGACAAAAACCAGGACGTCACCCTCGACATCCTGGATGCCGGCGGCGCCGTCGTCAATAGCTACAGCAGCCGCCCCGACTCCGCCGCAATGGCGGACAGCCTCCGTCTCGAAGGGCGGAAGAAGCTGCGGAACGACAGCCTGCGCACCGCCGGCATCACCGACTCGGCCCGGCTCGCCACGCCTTATGTCGATCCGCCCAGCGACGACGAGCCCAACCGGCTCGGATCCCCGCAGCGCGCGCCCAACAAGCAGGGCCTCAATCTCTTCCCGTGGGCATTCCGCTACGCCGATGGGATCGCGCTGCTCGACACCACCTTCCAGATGCAGCGCGTTCCAGGTCCGATCGCGATGCCCGGCGCCTACTCGGTCCGGCTGACAGTGGGAGGGAAGGCCGAGACCCGCGGATTCACCCTGAAGCCGGACCCGAGGGCCAGTGCTACGGCCGCCGACCTCCGGACCCGCTTCGATCTGGCCAAGCGGGTTAACTCGGCAATGGCCGACGTGGTCGGTACCCTCGATGCGCTGGCCGCGCTCCGGGCCGGCGCCGAGTCGCGCCGCAAGGAGGCCGACGGTCATTCCGAGCTCCAGTCACAGCTGGCCCGGTTTGCCGATAGCCTGGGGGTCTGGTCGCGGCGCCTCGCCACGCCGCGCTACCCGGGATCAGACGCCGCTCCCTACTCCACCAGCTCGCTCTCCGAGCTGCAGCGATTCTCGTTCGGTGATTTTAACGCCGCGCCCAATCAGGCCGAGCGCAGCGGCTCGGTGGAAGTGCTGGCCTCCGCCCGCCGCACGCTGGAGGAAGTCCGCCGGGCCGTGGCCGCCTCATTGTCTCCGGTGAACGACGCCCTCAAGGCGGCGGGTCAGGTGCCGCTAGTAGCGGGAGGCGCCCTTACAGTGCATTGACGCCGGCGCCTTCGACCCAGCGGTACTCCATATAGTTGGCCGTTTCGCGCGCCACCTCCAGGCCTTCGAGCCTGGAGATGACGTGCAGGGCGGCATCGATCCCCGCCGACACCCCTGCCGACAGCACGATTCTGCCATTGTCCACCACCCGCTGGTCGCTGTGCACCGTGGTATTGGGCGCGAGCTCGGCGAGGAGGCCGAGCGCCCCCTGGTGCGTGGTCGCGTGGAGTCCCTCGAGCAGCCCTGCGCGGGCCAGCAGGAGGGCGCCGCTGCACACCGAGAGGGTGAGCCCGGACCGCGCGCTCATCGCAGAGATCCATTGGACCAGCCGGGAATTGTGAATTTCACGCCGGGTTCCAAACCCGCCGGGGATCACCAGCACCGCGGGCTCGGGACAATCGTCGATGGTGTGGTGCGGCGTCATCGCGAATCGATTCCTCGCCATCACCTGCCCTGCGCGCTCAGCGACGAGGGAGACCTCGAACAGCTTCTGCTGCCGGGGAAACCCCGCCACCGAGAAGGCCTCATACGGGCCGGCCACGTCGAGCAGCTCGACCTCATCAAAGATAAGGATTTCCACGATGCGGCTGGCGGGAACGGCGCTGCGACTCATGCGACCACCTCGAATAGGCCAGCCGCACACTACCCGATCGCCACCAGAGCCGCAATAACACAGGACGGACGCCTCCTGCCCATCATGCCATGGCTGGCCCTGGTCAACGTCCGCTGCCAGACGCCGGCGGGTTACCGGACCGGTGCCGCCACACCTGAGGGCAGCAGCATGGCAAATGTGGCTGACAGCAGCACCGACACCCCCGCGAACACCAGCCCGCCGCTCAGGCTGCCAGTGGTGCGGCTGAACCAACCGACCGCGTAGGGCC
>JBEPVJ010000183.1:0-5271 GCA_041691095.1 Gemmatimonadales bacterium | reverse complement strand
CCCGACATCGACCTCGGATTGACCCACGACAACCAGACTCTGGCGGGCTTCACCGCGCAGGCGCTGATCGCGCTGACGGCCACGTTCCGGGACCTGCAACCCGACCTTCTCCTGGTTCAGGGAGATACCAGCACCGTGATGGCCGCGTCGCTGGCCGCCTTCTACAACGGGATCCCGATCGGGCACGTCGAAGCCGGCCTCCGTTCGGGCGACTCGCGTCGACCGTTCCCCGAAGAAGTGAATCGCCGCATGGGGAGCTGTCTCACCGACCTGCACTTCGCCCCCACGGAGCGCGCCCGGCAGAACCTGCTCGCCGAGCGGGTGGCCGACGAGCATATCTACGTCACCGGAAACACCATCGTGGACGCGGTGGGGGCGCTGCGGCATGACGGCGTGTTCGACAACCCCGCGCTCAACCAGGTGGGCTGGAACATGCGGCGGGTTATTCTCGCCACGGTACATCGGCGGGAAAACCTGGGCCGAAGCCTTCGCGACGTATGCGCGGCCTTCCGCCGCCTGGTGGAGCTGGACGACGGCCTGGAGATCGTCTTCCCCATGCACCTCAACCCGCTGGTACGAGGGACGGTGCTGGAAGAGCTGCGGGACGTACCCGGCATCACGCTGCTGGAGCCGCTGGTCTATCCCGATCTGATCGAGGTAATGCGCCGCTCGGTCCTGGTGCTTACCGATTCGGGCGGCATCCAGGAAGAGGCCCCGGTCCTCAGGAAACCCGTACTCATCCTGCGGAACGTCACCGAGCGCCCCGAGGTGATCGAGTCCGGGTTCGGCAGGCTGGTCGGCACCGACCGGGAAGCGATCGTCGCGGAAGCGATGCGCGTGTTAGGCAACCCCGCGGTCTACGGCTCGATGATTTCCGGCGAGAATCCATTCGGCGACGGGCATGCCGCCGAGCGGATAGTGGATGTGGTCGCCGAGCGGTTCCGGATCGGGCGGTTGTTCGCGGCGCCGCTGGTCGAGTCGCCGGTCCCCCAGCATTGAGCGCCCCATCCGGCGATGACTGAAGCCGCGCGGTCACAGCGGGAGCGGGCCCGCCGGATCGAGGCCTTGCGGGTTCGGGGGGTCGGTGGCGGAGTCATTGCGCCGCATCGCGCCATGGTGGGCCTGCCCTGGACCATGTGGCGTTTCGTCGTGAATCTGCTCCTGTCGCTGGGTGGATTTGCGCTGGTGGTGGGATCGCTGCCGCGGCTGGCCCGCTTCTGGGAAATCGTGTTCGAACGGGCCCGCGCTTTCACCGGGATCAATGCGGCGCTCGATTTCCAGCAGGTGAGCCTGCCGGGCAAGCTTGGCTTCGGCCTGCCGTTCCTCGCGGCGGTCACACCTCAGCCTGGCCCGGCGGCCCTGTGGATCGGGGGAGTGGGTGCGGGGCTGGTGGTGGTGCTGAGCTTCCTGCTCCCCCAGTGCCTGCTGCCATGGCGGTACTTTCTCCGGCTCATCGCAGCGCTGCAGGTCTCCTCACTCGCCTTCTTCGCCGTCTCCGCCGATCCGTTCCCCTACCGACTGGTGGATCACGTCGTCGCGCTGGAGACGGGAGGACTGGTGGTGATGGGGCTGGTCCCCCTGGTGCTCGGCCTCACGCTGCACGTCTTTGACCTTGCGCTCTGGAAGAAGATCCTTCTCACCCTCGCCATCCTGACTCACCTGGCGATCTTCATCCCGCTCCAGGCCATGGTGCATATCTGGCTGGTGCTGCACGCCACCGCGCTGGTGATGCCGGTGCTGTTTTTTGGATTCGGGCTGGTGCTCGACGTCCTGATATTCGTGGCGTTCTACGGCTGGGCCCTGTCCTGGCGCGGCGAGTTGGAGGGGCACAAAGTACGGCCTCCGGCGCATCTCTCGCCGAAGGGGAGCCGGGCATGAGGGTCGCTCTCGAGCTCTCACTCTACGCGGTCGTCGCGATCCTGCTGGTCTATTCCACTCGACACTTTCTCTTCACTCTGAATCGGCTCTTCGGGCGCCACCGCCAGCCGTACGTGGACATCGGCACTGCCGAGTGGCCGCGGGTCGCGGTGCTGGTTCCCTGCCGCCACGAGGAGCGGTCGCTGTCCCGCCTCCTGGATGCGCTGCTCGCCTGCGACTATCCCGCGCAGCACCTGGTCATCATTCCGATCGTGACTTCCCCAACCGAGACGAGCGCGATGGTTTCGGATGACTACGCCTCGCGCTTCCCCGGACGGGTCATGCCGCTGCATCGAAGCGCGGGACGGCCCGGCAAGGCCGCCGCACTCAAGGAAGCGACCGGGGCCACCGACGCATCCATTCATCTCGTGTTCGAGGCCGACTATCTCCCGGGACCTGGGCTCATCAAGCAATTGGTGGGGCCGTTCTTCGATCCCGAAGTCGGCGCGGTGATGGGACGGGTGGTGCCGATGAACGGCGGCACATCGCTGCTCCCGCGGCTGCTGGATATGGAGCGCACCGCAGGTTACCAGGTGGATCAGCAGGCGCGCATGAATCTCGGGCTGATTCCCCAGTATGGCGGCACCGTAGGCGGGGTGCGGCGCGCGGCGGTCCTCGATGTGGGCGGCTGGCGTGACGATGTCGCCGCCGAAGACCTCGACATCACCTTTCGCCTCGTGCTGGCCGGGTGGGACGTGGTCTACCAGAATCGATCCGAGTGCTACGAGGAGGTTCCCGAGACCTGGACCGCGAGAGCTGGCCAGATCCGGCGCTGGACGCGGGGACACATTCAGTCACTCGCGCGCTATGGGTGGCCGCTGGTCAAGCGTCCCGGTCACCTCCGGCGGCGCACCGTGGCCGACGGATTCCTGCTGCTCGGAATATTCGCGGTGGGACCGCTGCTTCTGATTGCCTGGGCGCTCGCGGTGGCGCTGTACTACCTCGGGGCGCCCCCTTCCTCGGCCATTCTCACCTTCCTGGCCGCGGCGATGTACAGCACGCTGGGGAACTTCGCGGCCGGCTTCGAGGTCGGCGCGGGGGCCCGGCTCGACGGAACCCGGGGCAGAATCCGGTTGCTTCCGTTCCTGGCGGCGGGATTTGTGGTGACGGTGCTGGCGGTGTCCTGGGCAACGCTGGTCCAGGTCACCACCTTCTGGCGCACTGAGGAGCGCTGATGCTGTCCTTCCTTGCGCTCCTGGGCGTAACCCTCTCCTGGCTGATCCTGCCACTGGTTCCAGCCATCCTCGAGCTGCTTCGGGCCACGGACACTGCGCCCCTCCAGGTGGTGGACCGCTCCTCCGGACAGGTTGCCTATTTCGCGCGGAACTTCCGCGGCTACCTCGAAAAGCAGATGGCGGCGCTTCCCAGCGAGGCGCAGGCGGGGGACTATCTCGGCAGGCTGCCCGATGGGACCCAGTTCATCCGGGTGCACAAGTCGGCCGACGCGCTCAGTCATGAGGCCGAGGCCGGAGCACAGAATCGTCTGGTGGTGCTCGACACCCCGCTGACGTTGCCCGGCAACGAGATGTTCCTTATGGAGATCTATGCGAGAGCGACGTTGATCGGCGGCCCCAACGGGGTTTATCGCGCCATCTACGCGGAAAAGGATCTCGGCCTCGGCGAGTCGAGCAAGGTGCTGCGCTGGGCTCACGCCGGAGGGACTCTGGGCGTGAGCGGCCACAGCGTGCTCCGGGGGAGACTCACGTCGGACAAGCGGGTGGTACTGGGCCACAACGTGGTTTTCGAGCGGATCGGCGCGCCGGTCATCTCGGTGACTCGGGAGAACGAGCCTCCTCCGGCACCGCCGTCCAGCCCCAAGGAGTTCCGCCTGCCGGAGGGCTCGCGCCGGGTGGGAGACCACATGCGGGTTAACGGGGATCTCGACATCCCCGAAGGGGTGCGGTTCCTTTCCAGCCTGGTGGTGAGCGGCACCCTGCGCGTGGGTATGGGAACCATCATCGAAGGCAGCGTCAAGGCGCACCGTGACGTGGAGCTGGCGGACGAGGCGCAGGTGCGCGGCGCCGTGGTGGCCCGCCGCCGCGTGCTGGTCGGGGACGCCGCCTGGATTGGCGGGCCGGTCATCGCCGAGGAGCGCATCCGCCTGGGCCGCGACACGGTGGTGGGAGGCCCGGACCGGCCCGCTACCGTCAGCGCGCCGGAGGTCGAGCTCGGCAACGGGGCTACCGTGTATGGCCAGATCAACGCGGCGGTCGGCGGCAGAACCTTCTGAAGAATCGGAGGTCTGCAGCTCGGTCACCGGCCCCGACTTGTTGAACACCCGCTCAGGCTCCATCATCTTCTGAGACCGCGCCAAATGCTCGAAAGCATCCTGAGCCATCTCCGGAGAGTCCGCATGCGGGTACGCCTTGGAGTGTGGACGAGACCCGCCGCAAAAATGATTCTGGGTTTCGCCCTCGGCGCGACCGTATCGCTTCTCCCTGCCGGATGCGGCGGTAACGCCGGACCGCTCTATCGTGATGCCGCGCAGCCGATTCGCGCGCGGGTCCACGATCTGGTCGGGCGCATGACGCTCGAGGAAAAATTCTGGCAGCTGTTCATGATTCCGGACGACAGCGCCAAGGATCTTCACCGGCTCGGCCATGGCGTGTTCGGCCTCCAGGTTCAGGGTCGAGACGCGCAAGGCACCGCCGAACGGACCAACACCCTCCAGCATTTTTTTGTGGACAGTACCCGCCTCGGCATCCCGATCATCCCGTTCGACGAGGCGCTTCACGGGCTGGTCGAGCCCGGCGCCACGGCCTTCCCGCAGGCCATCGGTCTCGCCGCGTCCTGGGACACCGCCTTGATGCGGCGCGTGTCAACCGCCATCGCATCGGAGACGCGGGCCCGAGGCATACGCCAGGTGCTCTCACCGGTGCTCAACATCGCCAGCGACGTCCGATGGGGCCGTGTGGAGGAGACCTACGGAGAAGATCCGCATCTCGCTTCCGCCATGGGCGTGGCGTTCATCGGCCCGCTGGAGAGAGCGGGGGTGATCGCAACGCCCAAGCACTTCATTGCCAACTCTGGAGACGGGGGCCGGGACAGCTATCCGGTCAACTGGAGCGATCGGCAGCTGGAGGACCTCTACTTCCCGCCATTCGAAGCCGCGATCCGCCAGGCCGGCGCGCGCGCGGTCATGGCGTCGTACAACTCGGTCAATGGAACTCCGGCCACCGCCAATCGCTGGCTGCTGACGACCCAGCTCCGGGAGCGCTGGGGCTTCACCGGATTCGTCATTGCCGATGCCGGCGCCGCCCGCGGCGCCAATGTGCGTCACAAGACCACCCCCGACCTGTCTCTTATAAACATAACCGAGCCCACGAGACGGCCACCTAGATCGTATGCCCGCGT
>JBEPVJ010000182.1:0-5290 GCA_041691095.1 Gemmatimonadales bacterium | reverse complement strand
CTGATGAGGAACGTCGACCAGCCTGCATGAGAGAGTCGGGTCGTCCGAACCACGCCAGCTTGGCCCGGCCCCGTCGGGGGCGCGGATACGAAGGGGAACGCCGCGAGGATGCATGGGGCCGCTGGCCCGCTCGGGCAGGGGCCGGCATGAGGCCGGTTCCTGTCGGAGACGGTGACGGTCCGCCGGTGCGCTCGGGCGGTCGGGAGTCGCCAAAGCGACCCTTCGGGATTGGCGCGGTCCGGATCCCCAGGATCCAAGACAGCAGGAATGCGGCGGCTCGGAGGGTGTGAATCATGCCCACCGAGCTGACAGTGAGGATCGTGCTTCGGGTCGGCCGCATAGAAGGAACTTAAGGAACGGCAGGGGGTTAGAACAAGGGATCTTACAAACTCGGCGAGGCTGACGCTTTCCCGTCCACCACGGCACCGAGGATCTGACGGGCAATCACGATGCGCTGAATTTCGCTAGTCCCCTCCCCGATCTCACAGACTTTGGCGTCCCGCATCATGCGCTCAACCGGATATTCAGCGGTGTAACCGTATCCGCCGAAAATCTGGACGGCTTTCGTGGTGACCCGCATGGCCAGCTCAGAGCAATACAGCTTGGCCATGGCCGCTTCCTTCTTGAAGGAGCGCCCCATCTGCTTGAGCCGGGCGGCAGTATAGAGGAGGTGGGTGCCCGCCTCGATTTCAGTGGCCATATCCGCCAGCATGAAGTGAATGGCCTGAAAGCTCCCGATGTAGCGGCCGAACTGCTTCCGGGTGCCTGCGTATGCGCGCGCAGCATCGTACGCGCCCTCGGCGATGCCCAGCGAGAGGGCGGCGATACCGATGCGCCCGCCATCCAGCGTCTTGAGAAACTGGACGAAGCCTTCACCGCGCTTGCCCAGAACGTTCTCCTTGGGCACGATCGCGTCCTGGAAGTGCAGCGACCGGGTGTCGCTGGCCCGCCAGCCCATCTTCTCTTCCTTCTTGCCCGCAGTGATCCCCGCGATCTTGGGCAGCTGGTCGGTGTGACCGACACCGGCCGCGCCACAGGCGGCAAGGTCCACGCTGTCTTTGGTGATGATGAGGCTGGTAATTCCCCGATGACCCTCACCCGGATCGGTGCGAGCGGTGACGGAGAAGATCTCTCCGACGCCTGCGTGGGTGATGAGGCTCTTGGCTCCATTGAGGACGAAGTGGTCGCCCTTGTCCACCGCGGTGGTGGCGGTTCCCCCGGCGTCGCTCCCGGCGCCGGGCTCGGTGAGCCCGAAGCCGCCCATGACACGCCCAGAAGCAAGGAGCGGGACGTACCTGCTCCGCTGCTCGGGCGTGCCGAAGTCCACCAGCGGCGAGGTTCCCAGATTGGTGTGGGCGCTGATGGTCAGGCCGTGGGAGGCATCGACCTTGGCCATTTCATGGATCGTGACATAGTAGGACATTTGATCCATGCCGGCCCCGCCGAGGTCTTCGGCCCACGGCACTCCCAGCAGCCCGAGCTCCCCCATTTTCTTGATGTTGGCCCAGGGAAATTCGCAGGTACGGTCCAGCTCTCGGGCGATGGGCGCCACGTTGTCGCGGGCAAACTCCCGGACCATGTCGCGGACCTGGTGATGCTGCTCGGAAAAATAGAGTGAGTCATCCATGCTGAAATATAGACCCGGGATATATACTTCCTCCATGCCACCACTCCATCGCGGAACTTCGAGTGCGTTCCTTCGGCGCCGGCTGGCCGGCTGCCTGGTCGGGTTTCTCGGGTTAGCCCCGGGGGCGGCGGCCCAGAGCCCCACCCGGACCTTCGTCCTTCGGGGTGCCAAGGACACCGTGTCGGTCGAGCAGATCACCCGGTCTCCCGGGCGGCTCGAGGGGGACCTGTTGTGGCGTGGGGCCAACCAGCGCTGGCATTACATCGCGACCCTGGGGGGAGACGAGCGGGTGTTGAGCATGGACAATGAGGTACGGTTCGCAACCGACCTGCCGACCGCGCCGGCGCGCCAGACCGCGCACCTGACCTTTACCGGTGACAGTGTGTTCATCAGCGTCCTCACTCCCAGCGCGATGCAACAGCGCATCGGCACGAAGACCGGCGCGGTTCCCTACATCAATCCATCCTTTGGTCTGGTGGAACAGACCATTCGACGGGGCCTGGCGCTCAATGGCGACAGTCTGGACCTGCCAATGTTCGCGATGATCGGTGGTGCCACCATTACCGGTACCATGGTTCGGAAGGGATCCGACTCGGTGGTGTTCGTGCTGGGTGGCGTCCCGACTCGTTTGGCCGTGTCGGCCGATGGAACGATTCGGGGCGGTGCGATTCCGGCGCAGGCACTGAGGCTCGATGTCATCGACGGGGCGATCACGACAGCGTTCATGACGGCCAAACCGGACTATTCCGCTCCCGCTGGCGCGCCTTACACCGCTGTAGCGTGCGGGTCCCCACGACGATGGGACACACTCTTGCCGGCACGCTTACACTGCCGGTCGGTGTATTGGGCCCGGTGCCAGCGGTGGTCACGATTACCGGGTCAGGTCCCGAGGACCGCGACGAGGCCATCCCCGCCGTCAGGGGATACCGGCCCTTCCGGGAAGTGGCCGATGCGCTGGGCCGGCGGGGGATTGCGGTGCTGCGCATGGACGACCGCGGGTTTGGCGATTCAGAAGGAAGGTTCGTAACCGCCACCAGCGAAGACTTTGCGAACGACATCCGGGCCGGCCTGGCCTTCCTGCGAGGACGGACCGACATCGACGGAAGGCGCCTCGCCCTTGTGGGCCATAGCGAGGGTGGGATGATCGCTCCGATGGTGGCGGCCACGGATCCGGCGCTCAAGGGAATCGTGTTGCTGGCTGGGCCCGGATACACCGGCCGAAGAATTCTGGAATACCAGAATCGATTCGGGATTGACCAGATGCCCAACCTGTCCAGTGCCGGTCGCGATTCCTTGATGACCGTGGCGATGCACGGCCTCGATTCACTCGCTGCGGCGCCGGGATGGATGGGATACTTCATGAATCACGATCCTCTCGCGACTGCCGCGAAGGTCCGGGCGCCTGTTCTGATCCTTCAAGGAGGCACCGACCGCCAGGTGACGCCCGACCAGGCGCCGGTGCTCGAAACTGCCTTCCGGAGCGCCGGCAACAAGGATGTAACGCTCAAGGTGTACCCTGCGACCAACCATCTCTTTCTTCCCGACCCGGACGGCAACCCGGCGGCGTATTCCAGCCTAACCGTGACCAGCATCCGGCCTGAGGTGTTGCGGGACCTGGTGGAATGGCTGGTGCAGCGCCTTCATTGAGCTGAGGCCTACCCCGAGGGTTCGGCCAGCGTATTGAGGATGGTGCGGCCGAGCCTCTTGGCAATAACCCGCCCGACTCCCTCCACCGCTGCGAGCTCTGACTCGGTGGAGGGTCTACGATGTGCCACCCGCCTCAACGTCCCGGGATCCAGTGGGCAACCTCCCCATGGTGCGTGAAGGTGCCCCAGCGCCACGCGCAGCCGGGCCAGCCGCCGGTCCGCCGCGTGACCGGGAAGAGGCCGCGCCGGTCCTCCCGAGCAGACATCGCACCCAGAGCAGTGCACGAGCGCCTCACCGAAATATCCGATCAATGCGCCCCTGCGACACCGCGGGTCTTTAGCATAGTGCTCCATGACCGAGATGCGTTCCTCGGCCTGACGCCGCCGCTGCCGGACCGAGGTCCAATCGAGTGCACCCCGTTCGGGACGCAACTCATGACGGAGACGTTCGAGCGAGCCGCGCACGTTGTCGGGTAGCCGGCGGGGATCTTTCCGCCCGCTCCAGATCTGTTCCGCAAGCTCCTCCGGGGGAAACGTGACATCAAGCTGGCGTCGTGGAAGCGATGCGTCTCCCGAGCGATAGAGGAGTATGCACCGCGCCAGGCCACCGTCTCTTCCGGCGCGGCCAGCCTTCTGGTAATAGGCCTCCGGTGTGGGAGGAAGAGTCCAATGCACCACGAGACGAACATTTGGCTTGTCGATGCCCATACCGAAAGCGCAGGTCGCAACCACGACGCCCAGCTGATCGGTGAGAAACCGGGTGAGTACCTCCCTGCGCGCAGCGGGCGACAGACCCGCGTGATAGGGCGCGGCGCGAAAGCCGGCGTTGCCAAGAACTCGGGCCAGCTCCTCCACCAGATTGCGGGTCGGAGCGTATACGATGGCCAGTGCATCCTGCAGAGTGAGTGATCCGATCAGCGCGCGGAGCCGGTCCGGCTCATCCCGAACCCGGGCGACTCCGAACCAGAGGTTCCTTCGGTCGAAGGAGCCGAGGACACCGCTCAAGCCTCGGCCACGCCCCAGGCCGAGCGCAAGGGTGATATCCCGCCGAACTGTCGGGGTGGCGCTGCCGGTCAGCGCGATGACCTGGGGCCATCCCAGACGCGAACGCAACCGGCGCAGCGTGCGATACGCCGGCCGAAAGTCGGTGCCCCACTCGCTGATGCAGTGCGCTTCGTCCACCGCCAGCAACCCTGGCCGAACGTTCCGTTCGACGAGGTCGGCAGCCAGCCGGCCCAGCCGCTCCGGCGAGGTGTAGAGAAGGCGCACGCGACCCTGTACGAACTGTTCGAGTAGTTCCCGTTGACTCGTGGGGCTGAGCGTGCTGTTCATGGCGGCGGCGGGAATCCCGCGCGCGACGGCCGCTGCAACCTGATCCTGCATCAGGGAAATCAACGGAGAGATGACAATGGTCGGCTCGGATCGAAGCAACGCGGGTATCTGAAAGCAAATGGATTTTCCTGCGCCGGTAGGCAAGACGGCCAGCACGTCATTCCCCTGCTCAAGCGCTTCTATCACCCTGGCTTGCAGAGGACGGAAGTCTTCATATCCGAAATGATGACGAAGGCGAGCGCGCGCAGGCGGCAGGACGGGGGTGAGAGTCATGCTGGAAACTGCGGATTGGCGAAGCAGCTCGCTCACCCGATTGCTGCAGGCATCGTCCTACTCTCGCACGGCCTCCTCAGGGCCGTGTCATTTTACCCAGCGGCATCCTCCACTGCCAAGTGATGCCGCCGCTCTCCACCATCAAGACCAGGAGGGGTGCAAACCCAGAGGGAAGTGCCCCAGGAACCTCACTGAGGCGTCCATGTCGGGTCGTGCTCGC
Source organism: Gemmatimonadales bacterium (assembly GCA_041691095.1). Taxonomy (GTDB): domain Bacteria; phylum Gemmatimonadota; class Gemmatimonadetes; order Gemmatimonadales; family GWC2-71-9; genus JABFSM01. Next base: position 192 of record JBEPVJ010000182.1, on the reverse strand, counting down.
TCCCGGCGGTATCGCAAACTCATCTCCACCGTCCGTCACCACCGCAGTGGGCCGAGCCGCGATCATCCGCACCCTGAGGCGGCCCGCCCAGCGTTCACGACTATCCGATTCGGCAAAAGCCGGAGCGAGCACAATGGTGGCGTCTTGGTCCGCAGCGCCCGCCGGCAGCTCGGCGGTGAGACGGGCATGGGC
>JBEPVJ010000181.1:0-5300 GCA_041691095.1 Gemmatimonadales bacterium | reverse complement strand
CATGGAGTTCCGTCGGCATCGCCGGGGCAGTCTTTTTTCTCTGCGCCTGGCGGCTCAATCCGCTCTGCCTGGTGCTCTCACCGCTCGCGCTCGGCTGGGTGATGACGTACAGCCTTTCCAAGCGGTTCACCTGGTGGCCGCATCTCTGGCTCGGGCTCTCGCTCGCCATCGCCCCGGCGGGTGGCTACCTCGCGGTGACCGGCAAGTGGAGCCACCCGTGGTGGCTGCTCCCCATCCTCGCGCTGGGCGTCGCGTCCTGGGTGGCTGGGTTCGACATTTTTTATGCGCTGCCCGACGAGCAATTCGATCGCAGTGAAGGACTCAAGAGTGCCGTCGTCAAGCTGGGCCAGCGCCGGAGCATCCTCGCCGCGAAGCTGCTGCACGGTCTGACCATTCCGGCCCTGGCGTTGTTCGGGTGGGGCGCCGGCTTCGGAGGGTGGTACTTTGCCGGCCTGGTCGTGGCGGCCGGCATTCTGTTCTACGAACATCGGCTGGTGCGGGTCGGCGACCTCTCCCGGCTCGACGCGGCATTCTTCACCATGAATGGAGTCATGAGCGTGACGGTGTTTGCCTTCGCACTGGTGGATCGAATCCTGTAGGAATCTCTCGACCCACTCCGTCGCCCGGCCAACGACCCGTTTGGCGCCGATTCCACGCCTTAAGGATGGAACCCCCTCCTTTTTCAAGGCACTTCATGCGACAGCTAATAGCGCTCTCGTTCCTCCTTGCGGCCGCTGCCTGCGGCGGTGGGTCGTCGGTTTCTCCCCCTCCCGGGCCACCCCCACCTCCGCCGCCACCGCCGGCCCCCGCGCCGGTCGCTTCGGTGACGGTGACCTCTCCGGCTACCTCCGTGCTGGCCGGGGGGACCGTGCAGCTCAGCGCTACTCCAAAGGACGCCGCCGGCAATGCGCTCAATAGTCGAGTCATCACCTGGGCCGCGACACCGGGAGCGCTGGCCACCATCAGCGGGGCCGGCTTGCTGACCACCATTACGCCGGGTGATGTCACTGTCACCGCGACCTCCGAGGGAATCAACGGCTCGGCCACAGTCACCGTGGTGGATCCGACCAACATCCCCTTCTTCGACAAGCCGTTCGCCGGCGAGTTCCCGGTGGGCAATTTCCTGGACCACAACATTCCCAAGGAATTCGTCGACAACAACGGCATCTTCGTGACCTACTGGGGCGAAGTGCACGGCGTGACCGATTTGACGGACGGCCACTCCGGGTACGACTTCAACATGCCGGTCGGAACACCCCTGCTGGCCGTTGCGCCCGGCAAGGTGGTGCGCATTCTCACCAGCACGCCGCCGTTCTTCTGCCCGTCGCTGGGCCACGACGTGTCGGATCAGATGAGCATCTACATCGAGCACCAGCTTCCCGGCGGCATCGTGATCCAGAGTAACTATGTGCACCTGAGCCGGATCGACGTCACCCTCAATCAGGTCGTGACCGCGGGGCAACAGGTCGCGCTCTCCGGGAATACCGGATGCTCCACTGCTCCCCACCTGCATTTCGAGGTGTACAAAGCGAGCACGGTCCTCACGACGATTGATCCCTACGGATGGACTGGGACGGGGCCCGATCCCTGGTCGGCGGCACTGGACGGTGCCCAGAGCATTCAGTTGTGGAAGGCCGGCAAGGCTCCGGTACTGGCCCGGGAGATCACCTTCGACCTGAATGGGAATGCCGCGTTCGCGCCCGTCGTGCTCACCCGGATCGTCTACGAGGGCGTTAACGACGCTGCCAACCCCAACAATGAGTTCATCGAGCTCACCCTCGACACCAGGATGGCCGCGACGCTGTCGCTCGCCGGTTATGGATTCATTCCGATGGGGCAGCCCAGTCTCACGTACGCTTTTCCCGCGGGCGTCACCCTCACCGCCGCCAATCCCACCGTTCGCGTATATACCGGTTCCGGGACCAATGCGGGGTTGACGCTCTATATGGGGCACCCCAGCGGAATCTGGGTCAACAACTTCAACCAGCTGTGCGCGATAGTGACCTATCCGGGGGGAGCTGCCCCCTCTTCGTACTTCAATTGTGCGTTCTAATGATGCGTGAGGCATGCCCGGCGGATACATTCCCGGGCATGCCTTTCGTCTTGAAAAAGCGGCGTCCCGCTGAGCCGGCGCCTACCCGGACAAAGCCCGCCGCGCCAAACGCCCGGGTCGCTCCTCCGATCGCACCCAAACACCCGGTCCGCCGCCCCACCCCCAATCGGCGGGGCAGTTGATCGAGCTCCCGTTCGTTCTGGCAATCACCGGCGCCTCCGGGGCGCCGTACGCCGTGCGGCTTCTCGACGTCTTCGCCAGGAATCGCGTGCCCACCTGGCTCATCGTCTCGGGGCACGGGTGGCGGTTGCTCCAGCAGGAATCGGGAATCGCCGACGCCGCGGCGCTGCAGCGCGCCACCGGCGGAGACTGGTCCGGTGTCACGCATTTCACCGACGAGGATCGCGGCGCCAAGCCGGCCTCCGGCTCGCAACGCACCGGAGGGATGGTCGTATGTCCCTGCTCGATGGGCACGGTCTCCGCCATTGCCCAGGGGTCCAGCCGCTCGCTGATCGAGCGCGCCGCCGACGTCACCCTCAAGGAACGCAGGAAGCTGATCCTGGTGCCCAGGGAAACCCCGCTCTCCCTGGTTCACCTGCGCAACCTCGTGCAGGTGACCGAAGCCGGCGCGGTGGTGATTCCGGCGGCGCCCGGATTCTACCATCGACCCGCGAAGGTCTCCGATCTGGTAGACTTCATCGTCCAGCGTATTCTTGATCAGCTGGGGCTCGACCTGGCCATCGGGGAGCGCTGGGAAGGGTGAGCCACCGTCACCGGTAACTGTCACGGGTCATCGACATGTATTCCAATTGTCTCTTCTGCAACTCGGACCTCGGCGCCAATCGCGCGCTGCCGACGTTTCCGGTTGGCACCCGGCTCGCCTTCGACGGCGAGCGCGGCCGCCTCTGGGTCATCTGCGTGGTATGCGACCGGTGGAACCTCTCGCCGCTCGACGAGCGCTGGGAAGCGATCGAGGAGTGCGAGCGGCGCTTCCGTTCAACCCGCATCCGTTTCTCCACCGACAACATCGGGCTGGCCTATCTCACCGAGGGGCTGGCGTTGATCCGCATCGGGCCCGCGCTCAAACCCGAAATCGCCGCCTGGCGGTATGGCCGGCTCCTCGGTCGCTGGCTGCCCGGCGCCCGCCGAGATCCCTTTCTTCGGGTGGCCCGGCGCTGGGCTGGGCGGGGTGAGGCGGCGGTGGATTACACTTTCCGCCGGTTGTTCGGAGGGAACCTCGGGTACGATCTCTCCACCTGGTTGCGAGTCCACGGCCAGGCCGACCGGGTGCTGGTGGCCACGCGCGCAGATCATGGCGGCCTGGCGGTGATTCGCGCCCGAGACCTCGACAATACCGCACTGGTGCGGCCCGATCCACGAGAGCCATGGCGGCTCGAGGTCACCTCCCCCTCGGGGGTGACCACGATTTCGGGAGATGCGGGCCTTCACGTTGCCGGCAAGCTGCTCGCCGTGCTGAATGGTGGCGGCGCGACCGAAGCGGAAGTGCGCTACGCCGTTGCCAAGCTCGAGGACGCCGGCAATCCCGAGGGTTATTTTGCCCGGGTGGCAGCCATCGCCATGCGCTGCTCCTGGGGCCGTTTCCCCGACGCCTTACCCTCTGCCGAGCCGGTTCAGGAGTTGCCGGTCTCCGAGGCAGAGCGGCTCGCGCTGCAGATCACCAAGCGCAGCTTCTGGGGCCGGGGCGGCATCGGAAGCGAGCCACGAACGCCACTCCCGCGGCTTCCGATGGTGGACCGCCTCGCGCTGGAGATGGCCGCCAACGAAGATGTTGAGCGCCGCGCGCTCGAAGGCGAATTGTCGCTGCTGGAGTCGGCGTGGAAAGGCGCGGAGGCCATCGCCGCGATCGCCGACCGGCTCTTCCTCGACCGAAGCCGCGCCGAGCCGCTTCCAGTCGCCGCGCTGTAACCCGCCAGATCATGCGGCTGGGCATCATCTCCGACACGCATGGCATGCTGCGCCCGGAAGTGCACGAGGTCTTCGCCGGCGTCGATCTGATTCTCCACGCGGGGGACATCGGAACCCCCGAACTGCTCGCCGAGCTGGAAGCCATCGCCCCGGTCCATGCGGTCTGGGGCAATACCGATGGATTCGACATCCGCAGGCTGGTTCCCGAATCGGTTGAGATTCGTATCGAGGGCTTCGACTTCCTCGTGGTGCACGGACACCAGGTCGGCTCCCCCACTCCAGAAGCCCTCCACGACCGCTGGCCCGACGCGGAGATCATCATCTTCGGCCATACCCATCGGCCGCTGCTGGTGACGGTAGACCAGGTGGTGACGGTGATGAATCCGGGCGGCGCGGGGGCGCGCCGGTTCGATCTTCCCGCATCGGTGGGGATCATGGAGCTGGAGCCGGGAATTCCGCCGCGAGCCCGGCTGGTTCCGCTCACCTCGATGGACGCTGAGTAGCTCCCCCAGTTGTGGTCGTCCGCAATTGCTCCGGCGTCACCTCGAATACGGCGAGCAGCTTGCGCCGGGCATTCAAAAACGAGGTCGACGATGTCCGCTCCGCTCTCTCTCGCGGGTCGCACCCTCCGCTGGAAATTCAACGAGGGTCCCACCGCTGACACCAGGTATGAGCATAGTTTCAAGGCCGATGGTACCGTCACCTACCGGACCATCGATGACGGCAAGAAGCCCAAGGAAGGCGGGAAAGACGAGGAAAAGAAACCCGCACGGAAGCCGGCCCCGACCCGGTACGCGTCCTATGAGGTGGCCCAGGGCTGGCACCTGATGTCGTATCTTTCGCCCGACTCGGGCTACACCCTGTCGGTGCTGGTGAATATCCCCGATGGAATTCTCCATGGATTCGCGTCGAACGAGAAGGAATGGTACCCCGTTACGGGGGTGTTGCTGCCGTAGCTACTTGACGGCCATCAACTTTTCGAAGCGGGGATTGCCTTTGAGTGGCGCAAAGCTGGGATCGATGCGCATATAGGCCGTGGTCAGGTCTGACCCGGGCGACTTGAGCAGCGGCTCAATCAGGTCCAGCGCCTTGTCGAGCTCACCCGACTGGATCAGGATCCTCGCCACCTGGAACTTGACGTACGGCCCGGTGCCGAAGTCCAGCTCGGTTTCGCGCAGGCGCAATGACAGCTCGGCCTCCGCGACCGCCTCCTTCTTCCAGCCGCCCAGCGTTGGATGTCGTAGCGACCGGCCAGCGCGGCCCGAAGGCCCTCAAGAGAGTCAGTCAAAGCAGGGTAGTGATTGGATAGCACAACACTACC
>JBEPVJ010000180.1:0-5316 GCA_041691095.1 Gemmatimonadales bacterium | reverse complement strand
GCTTGGTATCGGAGAACTCCGCCGGTCGATAGTCCGCCGGGGCCGCTGCCATGATCAGCACATCGGCTTCAGGCAGCGCGGCAGTCACCGCTCGCTCGAGATCCGTCGTGGTTTCGACCCGCACGACATCCACTCCTACCGGCATTGCGAGCGTCGACGGCCCCGTGATGAGCCGCACGGAGGCTCCGCGATGCCACGCCGCCTGGGCCAGCTGAAAACCCATTTTCCCGCTGGAACGATTGGTAATGAAGCGAATCGGATCCAGCGCTTCGCGGGTAGGGCCCGCGGTCACGACAACGTGCTTGCCGGCCAGCGTGCCATTTCCCAGGAGCATGCGGGTCGCGTGATGGAGGATGGTATCCGGCTCGCTCATTCGGCCGGGCTGGTTCGATGGTCCTTCAGCTAGCGCGCCACGTTCGGGGCCGACCGTCTCCATGCCGCGCTCCCGAAGCAGAGTCAGATTTTTCCGGGTTGCTTCCGCAGCATACATGGCATCGTTCATGGCCGGAGCAAAGAGAATCGGGCAAGTAGCGGCGAGCAGCATCGAGGTAAGCAGGTCGTCCGCCAGGCCGCCGGCAACCCGGGCCAGGAGGTTGGCGGTGGCAGGCGCCACGATGAGCAGATCGGCGTGCTGCCCCAAGCGGATGTGATCGAGCGCCCGGCCCGGCTCCCAGAGGGAGGTCAGGACCGGGCGCCCGGAGAGCGCTTCGAAGGTGACGGGCCGCACGAATTCCGCGGCGGCCGCGGTCAGGACAACGTCCACGCGGGCACCCGCCTCGGCAAGGCGCCGGACGAGATAGCAGCTCTTGTACGAGGCGATCCCGCCCGACACGCCGACGACGACGTGCCGCCCTGCCCACACGGCTAGACCTCGGAGCGGCGGCGCCGAAGCTCGCGGAAGTTCAGCTCACCCGAAACCAGCTTTCGCATCGAAAGCGTGGTCAGCTTCATGGCGCGCTCATTTTCCGTCCACTGGACCTGGCGGTCCTTGGGAAACTCGTTCAGGTAACGCGCAAACCGGGCGGCTACCAGGATCGAGCGGTACTTGGTGCCGGCGTTTCGCGCGGCGTCGGCCGGAGTGAAAATTTCCATGACTTGCTCCTTAGTGCTGCCCGGCGAGGTCCCGCCGGAGGTTTTCGATTACCAGATCCAGATTGCTCAGACGACGAACCCTGCGTCCTTCCCCGTCGAGTATGGCCGCCACATGGGCCACGGCATCCACCACATCATCGTTCACGACGACGTATTCGTATTCGCGCGCCGCGAGCAGTTCATCACTCGCGATGGCGAGCCTCCGCGCTACGGTCGCGGCATCCTCGGTTTTCCGGAGGCGCAGTCGCTGCGCCAGCACCAGAGCGGACGGCGGCAGCACGAAGACATGCACCGAATTCGGGAATTTCTCCCGCACCTGACGTGCGCCGGCGACCTCGATGTCCAAGACCACATTTTTCCCGGCCGCCAGTCCCTTTTCGACCTCGGAGCGAAGAGTTCCGTAGCGGTGCCCGCCGTATTCGGCCGATTCGACGAACGCACCGCCGGCCAATCGTCGCTCGAACTCGGCGTGGTCGAGAAAGTGATAGCTCGACCCGTTCACTTCTCCTCCTCGCATTGGCCGAGTAGTGGCCGATACCGAGTAGGTCACGTCTTCCCGCGCCTCGAGCAGGTGGCGCGCGATCGTCGACTTCCCGCCCCCAGAGGGAGAGGAGATGACGAGAAGAAACGGTACTACTCCAAGTTCTCGAGCTGTTCCCGGAATCGCTCCAGCTCTCCCTTCATTGCCACGACAGCGTGCTGCATCGCGGCATCATTGACCTTCGACCCGATGGTGTTGATTTCTCGCCCGATTTCCTGGGCCAGGAACCCCAGCTGCTTCCCCACCGGTACCGTTCCACCGAGCGCATCCCGACAGGCGTTGAGGTGCGCCGCCAGCCGCACCAGCTCCTCGGTTACGTCCAGACGCTCGGCGAGAATCGCAATTTCCTGGGCCACTCGCTGCTCATCGGCCTGACGTCCGTCGAGAAGCTGGGTGACCGCCGCCCGAAGCCGATCTCGTTCCCGCAGCAGCCGCTCAGGCGCCTTGAGCGCCAGGCCATCTGCCGCTTGCCGAATCAGAGTGAGGCGACCCTCGAGCTCGGTCGCCAGGATCGCGCCCTCGCGCTGGCGAGCTGCCCGGCACTGCTCTCCAGCCGCCGCGACGATCGGCTCGATCTCGGCCCACGTTGCTGGCGGGTTAACGCTTTCGGCCAGCACGAAGACATCAGGCTGCCGGCTCAGGAGCTCGAGCGGAATCTCACCAGTCTGCCCCGCGGCGGCCTGAAGCTCTCTGAGGCGCTCCGCCGCCTCGCGAGCCCGGTCCACGTTCACCGTCACTCGGGGCGTGCTGGCCGCCGGCAATGAATCCCATCGCACCTGCACTGAAATGTGCCCGCGCTCGAAATCCTTGCGCAGCCGGTCCCTGAGATCGGTCTCGAAGCCGGTCAAATCGGACGAAAGCTTGGCCGCCAGGTTGAAGAAGCGATGGTTGACGGTCCGGATCTCAATCCGGAGCGTCCCGCCCGCCACTGCCCCTTCGGCTGCGCCGAACCCGGTCATGCTGAGCGGCATAGCCTTCGAATATAACGCGTTACGTCCCTTGGGAGGAATTGAACCGGTTCAGTTGGAAAACTCCCATCGCACCCCGAAGGTACTTGCCAGACCAGGAGGACCCAGCCCCGGTGAGCCGGGCTTGGCGTTGGGAACGTACGGGAGGTGGCTTCCCGCGACGTTGTAACGGTCGTAGTAGGCCTGGAAGGCCCCGATCTGGAGCCCGATGTAGTACCGCTCCTGGGTCGCGCCACGCAGGGTGATGGGGACGTTCGCGGTGTCCCGAGCTAGGATACCCGGTCCCCAATTTTCCACGGTGAACTGCAGCTTCACGTTGAAAATGCCGCTCCTGAACGTCGGGAGAAATTTGCTCTGGATGGTGGCGTTGAGCAGGGAATGCGTGGGTGGCTGCCCCTCCGGCCGCAGACCCTGCGGTGTGCTGTACCACCCGTCGAACACCAGCCATTGCCGCGGCGCGACGCGGGCGTTGACCGTCACCCACTGGGTGCGATTGCTGGGACCGATGGAGGCGAGCTGGGGATACTGTGCATAGGTCGCCGGGCGATACCCCGCGTTCCAGGAATAGGTAGCCTCAACGTCTCCGAAGCCCCATCGAATCCCAGCCGTCAGGCTCCTATCGTCGAGGTGTTGTGCGGAATCGGCCTGGATCGCTGGGAGCGCGACCACGGATCCTCGCCTCCATACACCGCTGAGGGAAAGCCGCAGGGGCAATAAAACGCCCGCGCGCGCCGTGACCCACTGGCTGGTCCGCGAGGCATCGTGTGCCATGAATACGCCCTCGAGTCCTGCCGTCAGCCAGCGATACGGCGTGATCCCGCCACGGGCCCGAGCCTCAATCGGGGTCCAGGTGGATCGGTAGAAGAACGAGCCGTCGAGGCTGGCGGCGGGCAGCCGGTAGGCGAGAATGGCGCCGGCCTGGGAATAGCTTCGCATGTGTCTGGTCTTGTCATACACGGTGTCGGCCTTCACCAATACGCCATCGACCTCGACGCCATTGACCACCCGCAGGCTGGAGTCTTTCTGAATCTCGTCGACCCAGCCGGTGTGACTTACGAGGAGATCCAGCCGCGGTCCCAATCCGTCGGCCTGCCGTGCCAGGAAAACACGCCCCTGCAGGTCACTCCTCGAGCCATGTCGCGGCAGGCTGAGCGTATCCCGTACGGCGGTCGTTCCGGTCCCGATCGTCGCGACGATCGCCTCGCGGTCCGGGGCGTTGATGAAATACTCCAGCTCGGCTCCGAATCGTGCCGTCGGGATGTAGCCAAGCCGCAGCCAGCCCTGGGTGTTGCGGTAGTCACCACTGACACTCGTCTGGGCGGGCACGGAGAGATGATCGAAGGCCGCGGTAAAAGTGATTCCCTTGGCGCTGCTCTTTTCGATCTGGCCTTGATACCGCGCGAACTGCAGGTCGCCGCTGGCAATACCGATCCGGCTGTAGGGGACGCTCCGGTCGTGCCGGTGGCTGAAGAGCAGCACCCGGAGCTGGCCGGGAAGCTTCTCCACTTCGATGCGGTCCAGGAAGCTGAGCGGCAGCAGTGTCGGGTCGACCATCACACTGTCCTGGCCGATCGGCAGGTAGGGCACGCCGTCGAGAACATACTCCACCGAGGTGCTTCCCCGGGCCTGGTACGCGGGGAGTTCGGGACGGCCGGTCCAGCCGCCCCGGAGGAGAAACACCCCGGGAATCTTGGTGAGGACATCGCTCACCGTTTCGGCGTTGTGCCAAAGAATGGAATCGCGATTGAAAATAACCCGCGTGCCGAACGGCATCAGCGCGCCCTGGCCGATCCGTGGCGGCACCGCAATCAGTCGCTTCGAATCCTGCTGCGCTTTGAGGAAGAGGGCAGTGTAGTCAGTGGTGTCCCGGGCCAGCGAATCGGTCCGGGTGGTATCCACGACCTGCGCGCCGAGGAGGGGTACCCGCGCGGCGAGCAGCAGGGCCGCCGCGAGGAGAAAGAGCTTCACACCCGCGCGAGCAAGAACTCGCTGAAGAGGCGGACACCGGAAGCCGTCGGGCCCTTGGCCATGGCGGCGTCGTCGCGCTCGGTGTAGGCCGTCGCGGCAATGTCCAAATGGGCCCAGGGAAAGCTCTCGGCAAATTCTCGGAGGAACCAGCCCGCCGAAATGCTGCCGGCCGCGCGCCCTCCGCTGTTCTTGACATCCGCGATGTCCGACTTGTTGAGCTCCCGATACTCTTCCCACAGCGGGAGCTCCCAGAGACGCTCGCCGGACCGCTGCCCAGCGGCGATCAGGGCTCCAATGAGCCCCGGATCGGTGCCCATGACGCCCGCCGCAGTGTGCCCCAGCGCGATGATGATGGCGCCGGTGAGCGTGGCGATGTCGACGACACACGCGGGCGAATAGCGCCGCGCGTACGATAGCGCATCGGCCAGCAACAGGCGACCCTCCGCATCGGTATTCACGATTTCGATGGTCTTGCCCAGATGACTGGTCACGACGTCGCCCGGCTTGATGGCCGTGGCGGACGGCATGTTTTCGGCCGAGGGAATCAGCCCGACCACGTGGATCTTGGGGCGGAGGCGACCCAGCATCTCGAAAGTGCCCAGCACCGCCGCGGCGCCCGACATGTCGTACTTCATGTCTTCCATGCTCTGTGCCGGCTTAATCGAAATGCCACCGGTGTCGAACGTGACGCCCTTGCCAATCAGCACCACCGGCGGGCCTTCAGCACCCTTGTATTCCATCGCGACT
>JBEPVJ010000179.1:0-5362 GCA_041691095.1 Gemmatimonadales bacterium | reverse complement strand
CGTGGCGAGCCACACCTGGGCCAGTCGCTCCGCATTGGGGTAGGGGAGCGGATGCAGCACCAGCCGGTTGACGACCGCCAGCACCGTCGTCGTGAGCCCGATGCCCAACCCGATGGTCGCGACCGCGACCGCAGTCAGCCCGGGACGGCGGCGCAGGCCGCGAATCGCGAACCCGATGTCCTGGGACAGATCCCGACTCCACGCGAGCCGGCGGCTTCGACCCGCCTGATCCACGGCGCGCTGCTGCAGCGAGACCCGCGCTTCGGCGAGGTCGCCGAACCGGCGCAGCGCCTCGGCCCGTGCTTCCGGCTCGGGCACGCCCCGCGCCACCAGCTCGTCGATCCGCATCTGGAGATGGAATTCGAGCTCGGAGTCGACTTCGATCCGGGCGGTCTGGGCCGAATCCGGCGAGAGCCGGAAGAGGCGGCGCAACGAAGGCAGAAACATGTTCAGCGCTCCGCAGCTTTGAGCACGGCTGACACGGCGCCGGCGTACTGATGCCACAGGTCCGATTCGGCGCGCAGCGCGCCGCGTCCCTTCCGGGTGAGCTGATAGAACTTGGCCTTGCGGTTGGTTTCCGAAATTCCCCAGTCGGATTCGATGATGCCCTGATCCTCCAGCCGGTGCAGCGCCTTGTACAGCGCGGCATCCTCGATGGCCAGCAGCCCGCCGGTGCGCTCCTCGATCCACCGGGAGACGGCATAGCCGTGGCTGGTGCCCTGTCCCAGGGCTTTCATGATGAGCACGTCCAGCGTGCCGTGGAGCAGATCGTTCGGAGTCCGGGCCATTGCCACCTCACTTGGTGAGGGCAATATCCGCCACACCAGGTGAGGCGTCAAGGGGCAAGTCCCGGGGGGGCGGCGCACGGGTTACTTTCCGCCCCATGAACACCGCGCGCCGGACCCATGGCTTCACCGAATCGGTCATCCGGGGCATGACCCGGCTGGCCACCGAGCATCAGGCCATCAATCTCGCCCAGGGCTTTCCGAATTTTCCCGCTCCCGACGTGCTCAAGGAAGCGGCGGCGGCCGCCATCCGCGCCGACGTCAACCAGTACGCCATCACCTGGGGGTCCAAGCGTCTTCGGGACGCGATGGTGCGAAAGTATCGTGAGTGGTACGGGATGGAGGTGAACTCCGAGACCGAGCTCACCGTCACCTGCGGCGCCACCGAGGCCATGGCCGCCACGCTGCTGGCCATCGTGAATCCCGGCGAGGAAGTGATCGTCTTCGAGCCCTTCTACGAGAACTACGGCCCCGATGCGATCCTCTGCGATGCCAAGCCGGTCTTCGTGCCGCTGCTTCCCGGTGAGCCGCTCGACCTGGACCGCCTGGCCTCGGTGTTCTCCAGCCGGACCCGGGCCATCGTGGTCAACACCCCGGGCAATCCCTCGGGCCGGGTGCTCACCCGTGCCGAGCTGACCGGCATCGCCGAGCTGTGCCGTCAGCACGGCGCCTGGGCGGTCACCGACGAGATTTACGAGCACATCCGATACAGCGGCGAGCACATCCCGATGGCCACGCTGCCCGGCATGCGGGAGCGCACCATCACCATCTCGGGCGCCTCGAAGACCTTCAGCATCACCGGCTGGCGGATCGGCACGATCGTGGCACCGCCCGCAGTGACCGACGCCATCCGCAAGGTGCACGACTTTCTGACCGTCGGCGCGCCAGCTCCGCTGATGGAAGGCCTGGCGGTCGCGATGGAGACCCTGGGTCGGGATTATTACGACGGCCTGGCCGGGGAGTATCTGGCCCGGCGCGAGATCCTGATGGGCGCGCTGGTCCGCGCCGGCTTTCGCTGTGTTGCGCCCGAGGGCGCCTACTACATCCTGGCGGATTTTTCCGGTATCTCGAATCTCCCGGCGCCGGAGTTTGCCCGCTGGCTGACCATCGAGGGCGGCATCGCGACGGTGCCCGGCACCAGCTTCTGGAGCCACCCGAAGGACGGCACCCGCTACACCCGATTCGCTTTCTGCAAAACCCACGACCTGCTCGATGCGGCGGTCAAACGGCTCGAGGCACTGCCCCGCGCCGGAGGACGCTGACTTGGGCCTGGCTCGGCTGCACCGGAACCGGCCGATGCTGGACTCGTCCGTCGTGTCGGGCGCAGTGACTCTTCCGCCAGACCGTCGAGCGAAATTGGATCGCCGGGCACTTACACCTGAGTCGGGATCTATGGGACAACCTGCGTGGTCGACCCAAAGGAGCACCTCGTGGCTGTCATGATGATTCAGCGCGTCCCCACCACCGGCATCCGGCTGGGGAAGCTCTTTCGGACGCTGGCCAACTCGGCCCTCCTGAAATGAATCCTACGCCGGTAGTGCTATATGGCGACGCGGTGAAGCTGGAGCCGCTGGACCCGTCCCATGCCGACGATCTGCTCGCGGCCGGGGCCGATCCGGAGATCTGGCGTTACATGCCGATTCCCCAGCCCGGTTCGACCGCCGAGGTGCGGAAGTGGATCGACGAGGCCTGGAAGCTCGCTGGCGCCGGAGAACAGCTTCCCTTTGCGATCGTCGATCCCGAGACCGGCCGCGCGGTCGGCTCGACTCGCTACCTCAACATCCATCGCACCTGGCGCACGCTCGAGATCGGCTGGACCTGGCTGGCGGCATCGGTGCAGCACTCGGCGGTGAATACCGAGGTCAAGCTGATGCTGCTCAAGCATGCTTTCGAGGATCAGGGTGCGCTCCGGGTGCAGTTCACGACCGACGGCCGCAACACCCGCTCGCAGCAGGCCATCGAGCGGCTGGGGGCAGTGAAGGAAGGGGTGCTGCGCAAGTTCTGCATTGCCCACGACGGCTACGTGAAGGACGCGGTGTTTTACAGCATCCTGGATACCGAGTGGCCGGCGGTGAAGGAGCGCCTGGTGGCCCGTCTCAAGCGCTGAGATGCAGCCGCCTGCCGCGCCGCGCCGTCCTCATCCGATCACCCTGCACGGGGAACGGCTCGAGGACGACTACTACTGGATCCGCGAGCGGAACGATCCCGCCACGCTGGCCTACCTCGAGGCGGAAAACGCCTACGCCGATTCGGTGCTGGCGCCGATCAAGCCCCTCGAGCGATTGCTCTACGACGAGATGCTGGGTCGCATCAAGCAGACCGACCTTTCGGTGCCTTACCCGGAAGGCGCCTACTTGTACTACTCGCGCACCGAGGAAGGGAAGCAGTACTCGATTCATTGTCGCCAGCGGGGGCCGGACGGCCCCGAAGAGGTCCTTCTGGACCTCAACGCGATGTCGGTCGGGCACTCCTTCATGGCCCTGGGAGTTCTGGAGATCAGCGACGACGGCCGGTACATGGCCTATTCCACCGATCATACGGGGTTCCGGGAATTCACCATGCAGGTGAAGGACCTGGACCGCGGCACCATCGTGCTCGGCCCGATCGTGAGGTGCGGTGCCACCGCGTGGGCCGCCGACAACCACACGCTCTTCTACACGCTGGAGGACGACGCCAAGCGCTACTATCAGGCTTGGAGGAGCGAGCTCGGCGGGACCGCGGCGCTGGTGTATCAGGAAGACGACGAGCGCTTCCGGGTCGGGGTGACCCGCACCCGGAGCGGCAGTCACATCGTCCTGTCGAGCGAGAGTCACACCACCTCGGAGCTCCGGTTCCTCTCCGCCGCGCAGCCCCGTGGACCCTGGCGGATGCTCGCGCCGCGGGTCGCCGACCGGGAGGTGGAGGCGGATCACCTGGGTGACGGGTGGCTCCTCCGGCTCAATGATGCCGGCCCTGGGTTCCGGGTGGTGCGCGCTCCCGAGGAGGATCCCGATCCCTCTCGGTGGGAAGAGCTGCTTCCGCATCGCGACGACGTGATGATCGAAGCGGTGGATGCCTTTGCCGGCCACTGGGTGGCGTGGGAGCGGGAGGCCGGGCTGGTCAAGATCCGGGTGACTCACCGGAAGAGCGGCGCGGCGCGGTATATCGCCTTCCCCGAGCCGGTCTACGAGGCCTATCCGGGCCCTAACACGCAATGGGATACCGGCACTCTGCGTTACGGTTACGAGTCCCCGGTGACGCCGGGATCGGTGTACGACTACGACCTCGTCAGCGACGAGAGCACCCTGCGCAAGCGGCGCGAGGTGCTGGGAGGATTCGATCCGTCAGCCTACGGCAGCGCCCGGCTGTCGGTGCCGGCGGCGGACGGCGTCGCTATTCCGGTGTCGCTGGTGTTCCGCCGGGAGCCGGCGCCGCCGCTCCCGGCGCCCACGCTCCTCACCGGATATGGTGCGTACGGCATTCCCTATCCGGTGGGATTCTCCTCCAACCGGCTCTCGCTCCTCGACCGTGGCGTGGTGCTGGCATTTGCCCACGTCCGGGGTGGCGGCGAGCTGGGCAAGCGATGGCACGACGCCGGGCGGATGGCGTTCAAGATGAACAGCTTCACCGACTTCATCACCGCGGCGGAAGCGCTGATCCGCGAAGGACGGACCACTCCCGCGCTGCTGGCCATCGAAGGTGGGAGCGCAGGGGGGCTGCTCATGGGGGCGGTCACGAATTTCCGGCCCGACCTGTTCGCGGCGGTACTGGCCCAGGTACCCTTCGTCGATGTGATCAACACGATGCTCGACGATTCCCTTCCGCTCACGGTGGGAGAATACGAGGAGTGGGGCAACCCGAAGCTGCCGGAAGAGTTTGCCTGGATCCGGCCGTATTGTCCCTATACCAATCTGTCGCGGAAGGCTTATCCGACGATGCTGGTCCGCACCTCACTCAATGACAGCCAGGTGATGTACTGGGAGCCGGCCAAGTACGTGGCCCGCCTGCGCACGCTCAAGACCGACGCCAACCCGCTGGTGTTTCTCACCAACATGGGCGCCGGGCACGGCGGGGCCTCGGGCCGGTACGACCGCCTTCGCGAAATCGCCCTCGATTACGCCTTCGTTCTCTGGCGGCTCGGCCCATGGCACCCCTGATCAAGGAGCTGATGCCCGAGCCGGACATCGTGATGCGTCACGTCCGGGGCGTGCACGCTCCGCCGGAAAAGGTGTTCGCCGCCATCTCGCGCACCGATTTCGGAAAATCGGGCCTGATCTCCATGCTGTTTGCCCTTCGGGGGTTTCCGGCACTTCTGATGGCCCCGAAGGAAACCCTCGAGAAGCTGCGAAAGCGGAAGCCGGATTCCGCGCTGACGCTCGGACGCATCACGAAAGAAGGATTCGGGCTGGTGGCGGAGCGGCCCGGCTCGGAGATCGTTCTGGGGGTATCGGGGCGCTTCTGGAAGGCATCGGCCAAGCTCAGGCCCGCGGATCGCGGGCAATTCCAGGCGGGCCCGGCGCCCGGCGAGGTGCTGGTGGCCTGGAATTTCCTGGTCGAGCCGGCCCCGGACGAGCACAGCCGGATCTCCACGGAAACCC
>JBEPVJ010000178.1:0-5319 GCA_041691095.1 Gemmatimonadales bacterium | reverse complement strand
GGACCGGGCGGTGCGCGCACTCGGTGAGGGCCGGGTCCATGCGGCCGTCCCCCGCCTCCTCCGGCTCGCGGCGGATTCCGACTCCCACGTGCAGCAGGCTCTCGGCTGGACCCTGGGGCAGCTCGAGGACCCCAGCGCGCTGCCGGCGCTCGAGATGCTCGCCCGCAGCCCGAACGAGCACCTGCGCTCGGAGGCAGCCTGGTCGCTTGGGCTCATTCACGAGCCGAAGGCAGCAGCCACATTGACCCTTCTCGCCGGCGATCTTGACGAGCACGTGCGGGGCGGGGCGGTATGCTCGCTGGGGCGGCTGCGCGCGGCGTCCGCGGTGGCGCGGATCGAGCGTGCAGTCCACGACCCGAGTCCCAAGGTTCAGGATGCCGCCGCCTGGGCGCTGAGCCGGATCGCCCGCACCGGGTCACCCCGATGAGCGGCCTCATCCGTCGCATCCTCCATCTCCTTCAGCGCAAACGCTTCGAGGCCGACCTCAAGGACGAGCTGCGGTTCCACGAGGAGATGGCCACCGAAGAGGCCCGGCAGGCGGGCGCTGGTCCGGAAGAGGCGGGCTTCGCGGCGCGCCGCCGGATCGGAAACACGGCCCAGGTGCGTGAGCGTGCCCGCGAAGTCTGGGCCCCGGCCTCGCTCCAGGACTTCTCCCAGGATGTGCGATACGCGTTGCGCGGCCTGCGCCGGCGCCCGGGTTATGCCGCCGCCGCGACGATCACGCTCATGCTGGGCATTGGCGCGACGACTGCTCTGTTCAGTGTGCTCGACGCCGTGCTGCTCAAGTCACTGCCCTATGCCGACGCTGGCCGGCTGGTCCAGGTCTGGGAGCACAACATTCCCCGCGACCGCGCCGAGAACCTGGTGTCGCCGGCCAATTTTCTCGACTGGCGTGACCGGGCCCGCAGCTTCGAGTCGCTGGCGATGTATACCTGGGCCAGCGCCCCGCTCGCCGGCGATACTCCGGAAATCCTCGACGGGCGTGCCGTCTCCACCAATTTTTTCGAGACCCTCGGCGTGCGCCCCGCACTGGGACGCCTGTTCGTGCCCGACGATACCCTCACCGGGGCATCGGTGGCGATGGTAGTGAGCCACGAGCTCTGGGTGCGACGGTTCGGGTCGGATCCCGCCGTCGTCGGCCGCACGGTAGTGCTCCGCGAGGGAACCGCGCGGGTGGTCGGCGTGATGCCGCGCGGATTCCGCTCGATGGGCGGGGAGGACTACTGGCAGCCGTGGGGACTCACCAGCGCCGACCGGATCCGCCGCGGGCGCTACGCCATGGTCATCGGACGCCTGCGCCCCGGTGTCACCGCCGCCGCCGCGGATCGGGAGCTGCACGGCATCGCCGCATCGCTCGAAGGCGAGTACCCGGTGTTCAACAAGGGCTGGACCGCGGACGTGATCGGCCTGCAGGCGCAGGTGACCGGCAGCGCGCGTCCGGTCCTGCTGCTGCTGGCCGGGGCGATCGCCTCGGTGCTTCTGATCGCGTGCGCCAACGTCGCGAACCTCAAGCTGGGCCAGGTCCTGGCGCGCCGGACCGAGCTGGCGGTGCGGGCCGCGCTGGGTGCGTCGCGCGGAAGGATTCTCCGCCAGATGGTGGTCGAGGGACTGGTGCTGGCGGCGGCCGGCGGAGCGCTGGGCATCATGGCGGCGGCATTGGGCATCCGCGCGCTGGTCCATGCGCAACTTCGGCAGATCCCCCGGCTCCAGGAGGTAGGAATCGACTTCCGGGTGCTCGGCTTCGCGCTGCTGGTCACTCTGGTGTCGGGCCTGGCCTTCGGGCTCGCGCCGGCGCTCGCGCTGCGAGAAGGCGCGCTGCGGCAGCCGCTCAGCCGCCGAGGCGAAGGCGGCTCGGCGCCGAGAGGGCGGACAGTGCGGGGCGCTCTGGTGTCGATTCAGGTGGCGCTCAGCCTGATGCTCATGACCGGCGCCGGACTCACGGTCCGGTCGCTGGACCGGCTGCTCTCGGTGCATCCGGGCTTCGATCCGGTGAGCGTGTTAACGGTGCAACTGAGCCTGCCCGGAGACGCCTATCGGGAGCCGGAAAGCCGGGCCGTATTCTACGGGGAGCTGGTCCGCCGGATCGGAGCCCTGCGAGGCGTGGAAAGCGCCGGCCTGGTGAATTTTCTCCCGTTGCGCGGGATCACGCCGGGCACCTCGGTCCATATCGTGGGCCAGGCCGAGCCGCCTCCCGGGCAGGCACCGATGACCGAGGTCAATACAGTTGACCAGCGCTACTTTGGCGTGATGCGCACCGCGCTGATCACCGGCCGCGGCCTCACCGACGCCGACCGCGAGGGCGCGCCCAAAGTGGTCCTCATCAACAAGGCGTTCGCGGAACAGGTGCTCAAGGGCCTGGCTCCGGTCGGCCGGCGCATTCGGGTGGACATGGGCCAGCCCGATTCGGTGCTCGAGATCATCGGCATCGTGGGAGACATGCGGCGCGAGGGCCTCGACATCGCTCCCAGGCCTTCGGTGTACTACCCCTTCCTGCAGGAGGCGCCCTCGAACATGACCGTGGTGATCCGGACCTCCGGATCGCCCACCGGGCTGGCCGCGGCCGTGCGCGGCGAGATCGCGGCGATGGACCGCTCCCTACCCATTCTGGCCGTTGAGACGCTCGAATCGAGGCTCGACGCCTCTACCGCCGATCGGCGCTATCCGATGCTGCTCCTCAGCTTGCTCGCGGTCCTGGCGCTGGTGCTCTCCGCGATCGGGTTATACGGCGTGCTGGCGTATATCGTGGGTCAGCGCTCCCGCGAAATCGGACTCCGCCGAGCCCTGGGCGCTACCGGAGGCACGATCGCGCGGCTGGTGGTCGGGGAAGGATTTCGATTCGTCGGGGTGGGCATCGCGGCGGGACTGGCCGCCTCGCTTGCGACCACGCGCTTCCTGGGTAGACTCCTCTACGGACTTTCACCCGGAGACCCCGTCACCTTCGTGCTGGTAGCGGGGGTGCTCATGGGCGTAGCGGCGCTGGCGACGTGGCTTCCCACGCGACGCGCGCTGCGGGTGGATCCGGCTGTCACGCTCAGGGAGGACGGTTGATCGGACTACTCGCGCAGGCGCTGGTCATCGCGAACGGCATCATCATCGATCCCTCCGGCAAGACTCCCCCAGCGCAGGGCACCGTGGTCGTGGAGCGCGGGCACGTCGTCGCGGTGGGCCGCGCGCCCGCGATTCCCGCCGGGGCCCGCTTCGTCGATGCCAAGGGGAAATTTCTGGTCCCCGGCCTCTGGGATATGCACGCCCACCTGGCCGCACTCGCTCCGGTCGATCACGCGCCCGAGCAATATGTCGGGTACGGCGTTCTGGGCGTACGCGACATGGGCGGGTTTGCCGACACCCTCTTCAAGTTGCGGGGGACAATTCGCGCGGGAGACCGGATCGGCCCGGAGATCGTGATGGCGGGACCGACGCTCAACGGCGAGCAGGCGGCGCGGCTCGATCGCTAGGTGGTCACCGGGGCCCAGGCGCGCGCCGCGGTGCGCGAGCTCCGCTACCTCGGCGCCGATTTCATCAAGGTGCACCGGGCCCTCAGCCGCGCCGCGTTCCTCGCGATCATGAAGGAGGCCGGCCCCGACGGGATGACGGTAAGCGGACATGTCCCGCTGGTCATGAGTTGGATCGAGGCTTCCAACCTCGGCATGCGCACCATCGAGCACATCCAGACCATCTTCGAAAACGAGCAACCCGACCCCAAGCTGGCAACCGAGCAGTTCCCGGCAATCGCCGATCGACTGGCCGGGCCGCACGGCGATTCGATCTGGGCCACCCTCAAGCGTAATCACACCTTCTTCGATCCCACGCTGATCGGCTATGAGTTCAATATCGACAAGGCCGGTCCCGAAGTCGCCGCGCGGCGGCGGATGGCCTATGCCCGCATGAAGCTCCTGGCGGGCCGCATCGCGAAGGCGGGGGTTCTGATCCTCGCCGGAACCGATGTGCTGGAGCGGCATGGAGACATGCTGCTGCTCGAGCTGGAGCGGCTGGTCGAGATCGGCATGACACCACAGCAGGCCCTCGCCGCCGCGACGACCACCGCCACCGAGGCAGTGCTCCATCATGGTACCGGGCGTATCGAGGTCGGGGCGCCAGCGATGTTCCTGATCCTGGATGCCAACCCGATCAGCGACATCAAGAACCTGCGGAAGTTGTCGGCGGTGGTGCTGAGCGGAAAGCTGATCGAGGCGCCGGAGCTGGAGCGCCTCAGGGCGATGCATTAGACGTATTGGGCCTATTCGGAAAAAATTTGCCGGCGCGCCTTCTCGAACGCCTGATCTACCTCCCGCTTGGCGGCGTCGATCCGGGTCATCGTCCGCGCCGACGCACCACCTATTTCCACTTCCTTGGCAGCATCGAGGGCGCTGCGGTACCAGTCGGCCCACGCGCGCAGGATCTGCAGCTCCTTGTCGCGGGTGCTCTCACCGCGGACAGCCGACGTACTCAGCGCCGTCTCCTTCTCCAGCCGGTCCAGCGCCGCCACCCGCACTTCGTCCACCACAAATGCTGCGGTCTCCGCATCCGCCGAGGTCAGCGCCAGCGCAACGGTCAGCGCGCAGACCCCCACATTCTTGATCTCACCGGCACTCACGTTGCCGATCCGGTCCCCGTCGGTGTGGTAGAACTGGTCGGTGAAATGCCAGAGCAGCACGCCGGGCTTTCCCGCCGACAGAAACGGCGTGTGGTCACTGCCGCCTTCGAAGGGATTGGTCTTCACGATCCATCCGTTGCCCTGCGCCTGGTCGAGGCAGCGGTTCCGGACGAAATCGTTGAAGTAGTGCGGGGTCAGCTGCGCGACCGTGAGTGGCGAGCCGCCCCATTCGGTGTGGTGATCTTCTCCGCGAGTCCACACCGCGGACGGGTCCGGCATTTTCTCGATGAGAAATGTGCCGCCGGTCTTCGAGGCGTCTTCGCCCACCATGTCGAGCGAGAGCCCCCACCGAACCCCGGCGGTCCGGGCTGAATCCTGTTTCAGAAACCGGTCAGTGGATGAAATTTCCTCGCCCCAGAGAAAGGTGATGGTCCTTCCCGGGTTCTGCTTGCCGGCGCACACCAATCCTGCCGTAACCCGCGCCATCTCGGCCAGCGCGCCCACGCCCGACGCGTTGTCATTGGCGCCCGGCTCCTGGATATGGGCGCTGAAGACGAAGCGCTCCGACGGCACGCGGCTGCCGCGGACTTCGGCCACAATGGTCAGCTCCTCGGAGGGATAGAGCCGGGTCGAGAGGTTTGCCCGCACCCGCACCGGCCCTGCCGCCAGCGCGGCATGCAGCGCTTCACGCGCCGCGAACGAAATCGGAATTCCCCATCCGGTAT
>JBEPVJ010000177.1:0-5370 GCA_041691095.1 Gemmatimonadales bacterium | reverse complement strand
CGCGGCGCCATGCTGCTGTCGATCACACCTTCCATCGGCATGATGTCGTGCAGCGCGGCGGTGGGATCGGCGCGCTTGACCGCGGCCCGAAGCAGCGCCGCGGCCGATTCCTGCGCGCCGCGGGTGCGAATCACCACGGTGAGCCCGGGCCAACGCCACTCGACACCAGTAGGTCCCTCGGCCTCTGACTCGCCAGCCCCTTACCAGAAACCCAAGCCAGCGAGGGGCGATCCAGACAGGCAACCCGGGGGTTGCGCGTTGTCGCGGGGCTCGGTATTATGCAATCAGTTGGTTGCACTTCAACGGAGCCACACTACACCAATCGGGAGCGCGCGTATGTCGACTACGGACCGCATCGAGAAGACGGTGGTGCTGCAAGCGCCGAGAGCGCGGGTTTGGCGCGCGCTCACGAACGCCCAGGAATTCGGCACCTGGTTCGGGGTCAAGTTCGACGATGGCTTTGCATCGGGCAAATCCATCACGGGAACGATCACGATCCCCGGCTATGAGCACATGAAAATGGAATTGACGATCGAACGGATGGACCCCGAAACGCTCTTTTCGTACCGGTGGCATCCCTACGCCATCGACCCGAAAGTGGACTACAACAGCGAGCCCTCCACGCTGGTGGAGTTCCGGCTCACCGAAGCAGGGGGGGCGACGACGCTCATGGTGGTCGAATCCGGCTTCGACCGGCTTCCTCCGGGACGGCGCGACGAAGCGTTCAGGATGAACGATCGCGGCTGGACGTCCCAGCTCAAGAACATCGAGCGTCATGTCACCGGCTAGCGCCGCCGCCACGCGGGTCCGCGATGCGGCGCCGCTCTTCGCGGCCCTCGGCGATGAGACGCGGCTCCTCTTGCTGTTCCGGCTGTCCTCGGGCGGGCCCGGATCGATCACCCGTCTGAGCGAGGACACGCCGGTGTCGCGCCAGGCGATCACCAAGCACCTGCGGGTGCTGTCCGATGCGGGGCTGGTCAGGAGCAGTCGGCAAGGGCGAGAGCACGTCTGGGACCTGGAGCCGAAGCGGCTCGCCGACGCGCACCGATGCCTCGACCGGATTTCGCGGCAGTGGGACGACGCACTCGACCGGCTCAAGAAGTTCGTGGAAGAGTGATGCAGGGCGACCTGACCAACGCCACCGCGGGCGCGGACTATCACTGCGAGATCACCGCGCCGGTCACAGCCAAGGAAGCATTCGAGACAATTGGGCGAGTCTCGGAATGGTGGGCGACGACCTTCGAAGGCAGTGCCCAACGCCTCGACGACGCATTCACCGTTCGTTTTGGGGCGACGTTCGTGACTTTCCGCGTCACCGAGATCGCTCCGAATGCCAAGGCGGTATGGACGGTGACGGACTGCTATCTCCACTGGCTCAAGGACAAGACCGAGTGGACCGGCACCAAGGCCGTCTGGAATCTCTCAGAGAAAGACCGTGCAACGACCATTCGGTTCGCGCACGTGGGTCTTCTGCCGGCCGTCGAGTGCTATGAGATGTGCGTGAAGGGCTGGGACCAGTATGTGAAGAGCAGTCTCCTGCAGCTGCTGACCGAGAACAAAGGTCAGCCCGGGTGAGGTTACTCGGAGGCCGACGCCGGCGGCGAGTCTTCCAGCAAATCACGCGCGACGCCGGCGTCCTCCTCGCGGACCAGGATCTGGATGTGCTGCGACAAAGCCAGCCACGGCTCCATACCGCCGGCGTCATCGGCGGAGACGATGGAGTCAATGCCATTGGCCTCGAGGACGGCCTTGGCCAGGTCTGCGTCCATTCGGGTGGAGTAGGCCTTGATTGGGATGATGCGATTCTCACTCATGTGGTGTCTCCCTCGGGAATCGAGACGGCTGTTTTCATACCAAGCATACCATGATACCATGGTATGAGCCGGCCGGCCGGATCTACACTGCCAGGACCGAGCGGAGCTTCCGCAGTGCCGGCGCCATCGTCCGGGGACGAATCGCGGCGAATCCCAGGAGCAGCGCGGGCGGTAACTTGATGCCGGCGCAGTAGCTGGACAGGGCCGGCGCTTCGATTCCCAGCGCAAGCGCCCGCTCCGAGATCGCCTGGTCGTCGGCGCCCCGCATCGAGAGCCAGCCGATGGCGTGCATCCCGGCATCCGCCGGCTCGATCGTCATCATGTCTCCGCACTCGCGCTCGGCGGCGGTGAGCAGGGCGCTCTGTCGTTCGCTATACGCGCTTCGCATGCGCCGGAGGTGGCGGGTGAAGTGCCCTTCCTCGATGAAATCAGCCAGGGCGGCCTGTTCGAGTGTCGGCGCCAGGTGATCCACCGCGAGCCGGGTGCGCGCAAAGCGATCGACCAGGTGAGGCGGAACGATCAGGTAGCCGAGCCGTAACGCCGGGAACACCGTCTTGCTGAAGGTGCCGACGTATATCACCCGGTCGGCTCGATCGAGGCCCTGGAGGGAGGCGATGGCCGGGCCGGGGTAACGGAATTCGCTGTCGTAGTCGTCTTCGATGATCCAGGCCTTCGCACGCGCCGCCCACGCCAGTAGAGCCAGCCGGCGTTCCAGCGACATCACACATCCCACGGGAAACTGGTGTGACGGGGCGACGTACGCCAACCGCGCGTCGGGCGCCCGGGCCACGCCGCGGTCCACCATCATGCCGTCTCGATCGACCGGGATCGGCACCGCCACACTTCCCGCCAGCTCGAAGAGTCTTCGCACCAGAGGGTAGCCGGGATCTTCGCACCAGACCTTGTCGCCCTTCTCCAGCAACACCCGCGCGATCACGTCGACGGCCTGCTGCGCCCCTCGCACCAGCACCACCTGCTCCGCCGCCGCGCGCACTCCCCTGGAGGCCGCGCTGTACTCCGCGATCGCCCGGCGCAACGGCCAGTATCCCGCGCCGGCTCCGTATCCGAGAAACGCTCCGCTCGAGGTGCGCGCCCGGCGCGCGTACAGCCGGGCCCATACGTGGGTCGGAAAGAGATCCAGCGCCGGCTCTCCGATCCGGAACGGGCGCGGCAGCACCGCGCCGTCGGGAACCGCCTGCGTCGCCTTCCGCTCCACGGTAGGGAGGGTCTCGGTCGGAGCCGATCGGCGCGGCGGCCGCCGCGGCAGCGTCAGGGTCGAAACGAAGGTGCCCGCCGAACCCCTCCCCTGGAGAAACCCCTCCGCCAGCAGCTGCTCATAGGCGAGCACGATGGTGGTGCGCGCCACGCCCAGATCGCCGGCCAGATGGCGCGAAGCCGGGAGGCGCACCCCGGGACCGAGACGCCCCAGCAGGATGCGCTCGCGAATCGCCCCATAGATCTGCCGAAACAGCGGCTGATCGGTGGCGCGGTCGAGGTCCAGCATGAGCGGGGGAGCCGAGCGGCGGTACCGGGCTCCAGGTTTGGTCTGCTGGTTTGGCAAGGTATTGGTCCTGTTTCAAGACCATCGACCGTACCATGATTTCCCCACGCGGTCAAGCGCTCACCCAAGGGGTTGCCCATGTACCGGACCACCGGATTCACCGCACTCCTCCTGATCCTTCCGTGCTTGGCCGCGGCGCAAACGCCCGCCTCCCGCGACACCATCACCTCCTTCGCGGTCAGTGGCTGGGGCGTTGCCCGCGGAGATGGCGATCCGGCGGTGCGCCCCGGCGATGACTTCTTCCGGTTTCAGAACGGCGCCTGGTTCGCGCAAGTCCATGGGGAAGCCCCCCAGTCGATGAACTCCTACTGGCGGGACCTCAAGCGTCTCGCTCCTCGGCGCCTCACCGACATTCTGCAGGAGGCCGCCGCCCATGGCCATGACACCGAGAGCCCCGAGGGAAAGGCGGGCGCCTTCTACCGCTCGTTCATGAATCAGGGAACCGTCGAGTCGCGCGGCCTCGGGGTGCTCGAGCCCGGGCTCGCCGCGATCCGGCGGGTTCGGGATCACGCGCAGCTCGCGGAGCTGATGGGAGTCGAGGGCGGGCCCGAGATGCCGCGGACGATCAACCTGGTGGTCAAGCAGTTCCCGCCGGGAGCGTTCAGTGTCACGATCCAGCAGGATGCCCGGCATCCCGAGGCCTGGCTCGTGAACGTCGGCGCCGCCGGCATGCTGCTGCCCAGCCCCGACTACTACTCCAATTCGCGGAACGCGGACATCAAGACGGCCTACGAGGCCTATATCGCGCAGGTGCTGGAGCAGCTGGGGTGGGAGAGTCCGCGCGACCGGGCCCGCGACATCGTCGCCCTGGAAACCCGGATCGCGGCAGTGAGCTGGTCACTCGAGCAGCTGCGCGACGTCCTGACCACCGACAACCGGATGACGGTCGCCGAGCTGGCAGGATTCGCTCCGGGATTCGATTGGCATGGATTCCTGCGGGGCGCAGGGCTCGGCAAGGTGAGCAAGCTTACCATCGACGCGAAGAGCTCCTTTCCGGCGCTGGCTCGTATCTTTGCCGAAACGCCGATTGCAGTCTGGCAGGCGCGCCAGGCCTTCGCGATCGCGGACCGCGACGCCATCGCGCTCAACGACTCCCTGTATCGCACCTCCTACCGCTTCCGCAACGTGCTGTTCAACGGCGCCAGCATCCCGGGGCCGTCGCGCGCCTCGCGGGCCTGGATGATCACCGATGGAAGCATCGGCGAGATCATGGGGGACCTCTACGCCCGGCGCTTCGTGCCGGCCTCCACCAAGGCCGTTGTCGCGGCGATGGCCGAGAACATTCGCGGCGCGCTCGATGCGCGACTCGCCCGGGCCGAGTGGCTGAGCCCCGCGAGCAAGGCAAAGGCCCGCGCCAAGCTCGCGAGCACCCAGCTGGACATCAGCAACCCCGAGCGGTTCGAGCAGTATGAGGGACTCGTTGTGCGCGACGACGATCTCTACGGCAACGTCATGCGGGCGCGCGCCTTCGCCTGGACCAGGCGGATCACCGATCTGGGACACCGATTCGACCGGACCCGCTGGCCGCTTCCGTGGCAGAACGTCACCTACTGGTACGATGTCCCCACGAACACGGTGGAAGTTCCTGCCGGGCTGATCGAACCCCCGTTCTTCGACATCCACGCCGATCCCGCGGTCAACTTCGGAGCGCTCGGCACCCAGATCGGCCAGATGTTCATGGGCGCCTTCGATGACGTCGGCAGGCACTTCGACGGCATGGGTCGGCGTGAGGAATTGTTCACCCCGGAGGAGTCGGAGCACTTTCTGGCCCTGCGCCGCGCGCTGAGCGCGCAGTACTCGGCGATCGAGCCGATTCCCGGGTTTCATGTCCAGGGAGATCTGGTGGTCGATGAGGCGATCGCCGATGTGGAGGGCATTCGGGAGAATCAGCTGGTCGGCTATGGCCTGGTGGTCGGGTTGAACGGTACCGGCGACAAGCTGGACAGCGCGGTGTTCACCCGCCAGTCGCTGATCGGCATGCTGGAGCGGCTGGGG
>JBEPVJ010000176.1:0-5378 GCA_041691095.1 Gemmatimonadales bacterium | reverse complement strand
GCGGACACCACTGCGCCGCGCAAGGCCGCGACGGCAATGCCGCGCTCCGCGCCGAGCAGCGCACCGACGGCCTGCTTCTTGGCGGCGCCGGTGCTGTCGATCGCTGCGGTGCGCAGGCAGGCCAGCGCCGCCGCGCGTGCCGGATCGGGTGATCGAAGTGGCAGGCCGAAGGCCGGATCGACCAGGCTGTCCCCCTGGCGAACCAGCGCATCGAGGTTGGGCAGCGGAGCCACGCGGTCCGGCTGCTCGCAGGGATCCGCGGCCACCACCTCGAGCCAGAGGCGCAGCTCGTCGAGGCGCACCGCGGCGGGGTTGCGGTCCACACCGAACAGATTGGTTGCCAGGACTCGCCGCAGCCGGGCGGAGCGCTGCGTACCTGGAGCGCCGGGCCCCGCCAGCAGCCGAAGCGCGCCGAGTAGAAAGGCGCCGCTCCCCACGGCTGGGTCGAGCAGGCGGAGCTCGCTCAGCACCGTGCGGGTGGCCTGGTCGGGCTCGTCCAGCCGGCGACGGGCGGCGGTCCAGCCGATGCCGGCTTGCCGCTGGAGCCAGCTGGCCAGCCCGTCCCGGAGCAGCGCGTCCACCAGCGCGGCGGGCGTGTAGTAGCTGCCGGTGGCATGCCGCTCTCCGGGCTCCATAACCCGCTCGAACACGCGGCCCAGCATGTCCGGGGCGACCGACTCGTCGGCGCCTTGCGCCAGCGTGAAATGAAAGCGCTCGAACAGGGAGTCGAAGGCATCCCGCAGGACCGGCGTTGGCTGGGAACAGTGCCAGCGGCGTTCCAACGGGTGGGGCTCGAACAGGCCGCCGTTGAGAAAGGGAACCGGGCCGAAGCGGCGCGCCAGCCTGCCCCGCTCGGCATAAGGCCGGTTGAGCGTGCCGAAGAAGAGCGGTTCGAGCAGGTCGTGATGGAGCGAGCGGCGCCGCATGAGGCAGCGGTCCACCTCTTCGCGGAGGAACCTGGGCCTGCCCGCGAGCCAGCCCTTGGCCTCCACGAAGTACAGAAAAAGAATCCGGGTGAGCTGAAGCAGAGCCAGGGCGTGCCGATCGGCCGGCGGCATCCGGCCGGGAAGCGCTTCGGTCAGGGCGTGCAGAGATACGCTGAAGGCAATGAAGAAGCGCTCGTCGATTCCCCGGCCCGACAGCGCCTCTGCGATGCGCAGCGCGGTGGCGAGTGCGGCCTCACCCTCCCGCGCTGCGCAGCGGGTGAGCCGAGCCAGGGCGAGTGGGTCGGGAGCGTCCAGCGAAAAATCGAGCGGCCTGGCATCGAGGGCCGCAACGCCCAGCCGCCGAGATCCGGGGTCGAAGTGCAGCACTCCTGCGTGGAGCCCCCGGGCGGCGAGGGCGCGGGCCGCTTTGCGGGCAACCCCGCCACCGACACCGGTGACCGCATACCAGCAGAAGCCAGGCGCGCCCGATACGATGGCCGCGGTATCGGTGAACGGAATGCTGCCGGCAGGAAGCTCACGAAAGTCGGCGGCGTAGCCGAGCGCCCCGCAAACCCCGGGGAGATCTTCTAACCGATGAACGGAGTGGAGCAGATCCTCGAGTGCCATCGCGAATGCATCTTCGCGGTGGCAGCAGAAAAGCCGGTCTCGTTTTTATGCCGGGGGGGACGAATCAGCGCAGGTCTATTCGTGCGATCCGGCCACGGGGGCCGATCATCCAGCCGGTGTGCGAGGTGGCGAATTCCACCGTCCAGAAATTGCCGGAATCGAGTGGACGCCAGCTGTGGGCGTTGTCCATGCTGATGCTGGCACCGCCCGGGCCGGTCGCGACAAGCAGGAGAGGCCTCCCGGGAACCAGCGCCATACCGTAAATCGTGCCGTTGATGCTTGGCTCGGCGATGTGCTTCCCGGGGGGGCCGCCAGCCGCGGGGGCCGCGAGGCGCTGGGTGGGTACCCTGGTCGAATCCTCGCTGCCGGCGGCAAATCCGTGGAGCTGATCGCGAAATACCAGAGAAAAAATTCCCGCCCCCGTGGTGCCGGTACCGATCGGCGTGTGCGCGGCCTGCCAGGTCCTGCCTCCGTCGATGCTGCGCAGCACCCGGGCGCCCTGTTTGCCGCCGGTCGTGCCGAGCCAGGCATGCCCGGCGCCCTTCGCGACGACGCAGGTGCCGCTCGCTGCGGGCGAGCCCTCCCCACTATCGGCGGCGGTGCCGGGTGCATTCGGCAGGAGGCTCCAGTGCTCGCCGCCGTCCTCGGTGAGGAGGATGGGGATGTGACCCCGCACCGCGTCGCTGATCGCGATCGCGTGGCGCGTGTCCCAGAACGCAAAGCAATCGTAGAAAGCCGCCGGGTCGTGATTCTGGAACTGGAGGGTCCAGTGGGCTCCGCCGTCGGTGGTGTGATAGATCCGGGCGCTGTCCCCGCTGGGAATCGAGAGCAGCCAGGCGGTCAGCGAGTCGAGCGCATGGACGTCGCGGAACTGGACCGCCTCCGCTCCCGGCACGGTGCCCGCGGTCCAATGGGCCCCGCCGTCGGTGGTGCGCAGAAACGTCCCGCCCGATCCACTGGCCCACACGACCCGATCGCTGACCGGGTGCAGGCCGATGAGGGCTTCGGTGGTATTGCTGGTTTGGGGGGTGAGGACCTGGGCGGCCGAGGAGCCGGCAGAGACCGCCGCAAGGCAGCATGAGATGCCCGCAGCGCGTGTTAGGTTCATGCGGCGGCGTTCGGCGCGCTGATGGTGCGGTCGAGCTCGTGCCGAATCAGGGTGAGCGACTGGGTCAGCTCTTCCGGATCCGGAGTGCGGCGGCCGCTGCTGTCGTCGCGCCTGGGGAACAGCTCGGCGACCAGGGCATCGGTGTAGCCCACCACCGCCATGGCGACACCCCGATCCACCAGCCGATTCAGCCGCAGCAGCAGCGCCATGCCCTGCCGCGGTCGCAGCGCGGCGATCGAGGGCGCCAGGAAACGGATCAGAAGCTCGCGGAGATACTGCAGCTCCTCCACCACCTCTCCGGCGGCCAGCCCCCGATTGGCAGCGTGACGTCCGTAGAGCTCGGTGACACTTCCCCAGATGGCCCGGGTTTCCCGCCGGAGCGGGCCCACCATCGAGCCGAACACATCGATAAGGAGCAGGAATTCCAGCCGGACGATATCGGAGGGCACCGAGCTGCTGGCCGTGAGACGGTCTCCCAGCCACTTGATCCATTGATCCACCATTGCGCCGCGCTGTGCGGCGATGGCTCGGCTTGCGGCGACTAGAGTGGGATGGGTAGTGCGCAGGGAGGGTCCTCCCGCAGTGAGGAATGGCTTGGCGGGTCAATAGTAACTAGCGGGGTCGTCAGGTCAAAGACTCATTTATATTCCATGATGCTCCGAAAGACTCTCCTGGTGCTCATCGCGCTCGTCGTGGCGGGAGCCGGTTTCCTGGCCTTTGCGCGCTCTCAGGGAGCCGCGCTGCCTGGGATGGCGCTCCCGCCGCTCTCCCCCCAGCTCTCCGCCGCAATTCAGGCGGGCGACTCCGCCGCGGTGGCCTCCTACACCGAGTCGCGCTGCCGGCTGCTGCGCGGGGACAAGCGAAAGGCCTGTTTCGAGGACATTTTGCTGTCGCTGGTGCGGCAGGATAAGATCCGCCTCGCGCTGGGCGCCCTGAATCTCCTCGGGCAAGAGGACGCCCAGATCCGGCGATTCGGCCACGACTACAGTCACGTCATCGGCATCAACGCCTGGTCGCCCGGCAAGAATCTGGGCGACGTGTATTTGCAGTGCAGCGAGCTGTTCCAGTCCGGATGTTACCACGGGGTAATCCAGGCGTATTTTGCCTATCAGGGCACCGACAGCGCCCAGGTGGCGGCGCTCTGTCGCGATACGCCCGGTATCAACAACAGCGGGTGGCTTCGATTCCAGTGCGTGCACGGCATCGGCCACGGGCTGGTGCAGGCCTACACCATGAACCTTCCGCGCGCGCTTGGCGGATGCGACATGCTGGGCAACGCATGGGACGCCGAGTCGTGCTACGGCGGCGCGTTCATGGAGTTCATCGTGGGCGGGCGGGGACAGTCTCACCACGTTCACATGCTCATCAAGAAAGACTCGACCGCGGGGGCGATGGACCACGAGGCCATGGAGCACATGGCCAAGCCGGATACGTCTCCCCCATTCAAGGTGCGCGACCCCTCCGACCTCCTCTATCCCTGTTCGGTGCTGGGCGAGAAGTACCTGCGGGCCTGCTACCAGATGCAGCCCGGGTTGATCGTGGAGCGCACCGGGCTCGATTTTGCGAAGGTCGCGGCTGTATGTGACACCGCGCCCGAGCAAATGCGCCACGTCTGCTACCAGGGCATCGGCACCTACGTCAGTGGCGTCACCAGCCGCGACCCCGACGAATCGATCAGGCTCTGCTCGCTGGGAGCCGCCCGCTTCCAGCCCTGGTGCTACATCGGGCTGGTCAAGAACTTCGTGGACGTCACCGCCAATCCTGATGACGGACTCGCGCTGTGCCGCAAGCTCGGGTCGGTGGAGATCGCCACCAGCTGCTATCACGCCGTGGGAGAAGAGGCTGCGGTCCTGTACGTGCCGATGTCGAAGCGCGAGGAAGTCTGCAACAAGGTCGAGCCCAAGTACAACAACGCCTGTCGATTCGGTGCCGGCTTGAGCCAGTTCCGTCCGTCCGAGCTGCCTCGCTCCTGAGTGGCCACGCCGCTCCTTGCCCGGCATACCCTTCCGGGCGCGCTGGGAGAAATCCTGATCGACGTCCGCAGCGCCCCGGGCGCCGCGGGCCCCGCCGTCGTCATCCTGCACGGATTCAAGGGATTCAAGGACTGGGGAATGTTTCCCGCAATCGCCGAGCGGCTGACCCGCGCCGGCTTTACCGCGGTGTCGCTGAATGTGAGTGGGAGCGGCGTGGATGACAGCGGAAAATTTGTCTGGCCCGAGCGCTTCGGTCACAACACCTTTTCCCGTGAGCTGGCCGACCTGGAGTCGGTGATCGCCGCGCTCGATCAGGGAACGCTTGGCGTCACTCGCCCCACCTCGATCGGAGTGCTCGGGCACAGCCGCGGCGGCGGCACCGCGATCCTCGCCACCAGCCGGCTCCCTCGCATCGGCGCGCTGGTGACGTGGGCGGCGATCAGCACGGTACGCCGCTGGACTCCGGAAGACTCCGCAAGCTGGCGGAGGGACGGCTCGTTCCCCGTGGTCAACAAACGAACCGCAGAATCGTTCCCACTCTATACCGAGCTGCTCGACGACGTGGACGAGATCGCTGGCGGGACGCTCAACATGAAGGAGGCGGCTTCGAAGGTGAGCGCACCCTGGCTGATCGTTCACGGGACCGGGGATGAGTCAGTTCTATTCCACGAGGGAGAGGACCTGGCGGCCTCCGCGCCCAGGGCGACCTCCAGACTGCTTCGAATCGAAAGCGCGAGTCACGGA
>JBEPVJ010000175.1:0-5380 GCA_041691095.1 Gemmatimonadales bacterium | reverse complement strand
GGGCGGGAACGAGTCCTGGCATCCCTTCGAGCCGACCCAATGGTCCCAGCTCGTGGCCATGATGCCGTACACCAATGTGATGACGGCGCCGGGCACCCACTACAGCTATTCGAATCCCGGTGTGATCTTCGTGGGCCGCACCATCGAGGCGCTCTCGGGCGACGACTACGAAGTCTACGTCGACAAGAATGTGCTTAAGCCGCTTGGCATGAGTCACAGCTACTTCGACCTCACGCCGTATCACCTGCTGGCCGACCGGTCCAACAACTACGAGGTGAAGGACGGCAAGACCGTCACCAACGGGCTCGACTTCGATACCGGCATCACCGTCTCGAATGGCGGCCTCAATTCGCCGCTCCAGGACATGGTCAAGTACCTGGCCTTCCTCCTCGGCAGGGGCCCCGGCGCCAGCGGCCCGGTGCTGGTCCTCGCTCGGGGCTCGCTGGAGGAAATGTGGCGGCCGATGCTGCCCACGTCCGGGGAATCATCGGGCGACTCCATCGCGATCTCCTTCTTCGTCCGGCACGCCGGCGACCGTCGCCTGATCGGCCACACCGGCAGCCAGCGGGGCTTTCGCTCCTTTTTCTACCTCGATCTCACGACCGGCACCGGGATCATCGGGGTCGTGAATACCGCCGCGGCGGACGAGGGTCCCGGCAGGCACCCCGATGCCGGCCTGATCATTTCCGACATCCTGTCCCGTGCAGCGAAGGAGGTCTGGCCGCTGTTCCACTAGATTTCCGCGGTGAGACTCTCTCCGGGCGATCGTCGCGATTTCTTCAAGCAGAGCTTCGGCGAATGGGCCGAGCGTATGCTGGAAAAAACCGAGGAGCGCATCGTCCAGCAGAAGTACTTTCGGCCTCCGGGCGCCCTCCCCGAGATGGCCTTCCTGGCCGCCTGTACCCGCTGCGGTGCCTGCGAGCAGATCTGCCCCCCCCATGCAATCCAGCCGGTGCCGTCCAGCGGCGGACTCGCGGCGGGCACGCCCGTCATCGATCCGCGGATCCAGCCCTGCGTCGTCTGTCACGACATGCCGTGCGTGCAGTCGTGTCCCACCGGCGCGCTTACCCTCCCGCCCAATGGCTGGGTGGGGTATCGTTTGTCGGCGATCGAGTTTCTACCCGAACAATGCGTCACCTATCATGGCACTCCATGCCGGGTGTGCGCCGAGGCCTGCCCCGTAGGAGAGCGGGCGCTCTCGATCGATGAGGCGGGACACCCGGTACTCAAGGTCGAGGGGTGCGTTGGATGCGGGGTGTGCGTCCGGGAGTGCATCACCTCGCCGTCGTCCTTCAATCTTCGCATGCTGGAGGGGTAATGCCGGACGCGCCGTATCGGGTCGAGAAGCCCTGGGGCCACGAGCTGATCTGGGCCAAGACCGACCGTTACGCAGGAAAGATTCTGCACGTGAAGGCGGGACATGTGCTGAGCTGTCAGTACCACAATCAGAAGGACGAGACGATGCACGTGCTCACCGGAGAGCTGGTGCTCCGCCTGGGCCGGGGGGAGAGCCAGGTCGAGCGCCGATTCCTGGCCGGTCAGTCGGTGCACATCCCGGCCGGGCTGGTTCACCAGATCGAGGCGGTTATGGACAGCGACGTGCTCGAGGCCTCGACTCCTGAGCTCGACGACCTGGTTCGCCTGTCGGACCGCTACGGAAGGAGCTGACACGTGCAGGTCATCATTCCGCTCGCCGGCAAGGGCACCCGCCTCCGGCCCCATACCCACCTGGTCCCGAAGCCGATGCTCAAGGTCGCTGGGCGGCCGGTGATCGACTGGGTGATGGACACCCTCAAGCCGCTCGACGTCAGTGAGCTGATCTTCATCACTGGGCATCTCAAGGAGCAGGTCCAGGCCTACTCCGCCGACCGCTACGGGATACCCTGCCGCTATATCGAGCAGACGGTGCAGGACGGGACCGCCGGTGCGGTAAACCTGGCGCGGCCCCACGTGAAGGGCCCGGTCCTCATCGTCTTCGTCGATACGGTATTCGAGGCCGATCTCACTCTGATCGACCGCACCGACGCCGATGGAATCATCTGGGCCAAGGAGGTGGAAGACTACCAGCGCTTCGGCGTCGTGGTCACCGACAAGCAGGGCTTCATGACGAAGATCGTCGAAAAGCCCTCTACCCCGATCAGCAAGCTCGCCAATATCGGGCTCTACTACATCCGGGATGTCGAGGCGCTGTGGAAGGGGATTTCCCATGTGCTGGCGGCGCCCGCCAATAAGGGCGAATACTACCTGACCGACGCGTTCCAATGGATGATCGAGCATGGCCGCCGCATCCTCGCCGCCGAAGTGGGTGGATGGTATGACGCGGGCAAGCTGGATACCCTGCTGGAGACCAACGAGATCCTGCTGCGGAAGAGCGCCGCCACGATCCGCGAGTACCCCGGGGTCACCATCCGGCAGCCGGTGCTCATCGAGGACGGGGTGGCGATCGAGCGCTCGACCATCGGCCCCAACGTCACTATCGAAACGGGCAGCGTGCTTCGGGACTGCGAGCTCAGCCACACCATCGTGGGGCGGGACTGCAACCTGTCCGGCGCCAGGATCAGCCACAGCATGCTCGGCAATGCGGTGGTGGTGCGGAATTTCAAGGGAACCGCGAGCCTGGGCGACAACAGCGAGATCATCGGAAGCGCCTGATGGCTTCCCCAGAGGCGCTCTGCCGCTCGTTCCTCGACCTCTGGTATCACTTCGATCCCGCCGCGGCCACGCGCGCCGGCGCGCCGGGGCAGGACGATCGCCTCGGGGCTTTCGATGCGGACTCGGTGCGGCTGCATGTGGCCGCGCTCCGCTCGATTGCCGGAGCGGTGGAGGACCTCGATATCGAGGACACCGACGACGAGATCGACCGCACCGGCCTGCTGGATCACCTCCGGGTGCTCCTCTTCCGATTTGAGCATGAATCTCCCTGGCGCCGTAACCCGGCGCTCTGGGTGCGCCATGCCTGCGACGCGCTGGACAGCCTTCTCTCCCGCGAGCTGCCCGACGCGGCGGTGGCCGCGGCGACGCTATCCCGGATTCGGGCGCTGCCACGTTTTTTTGCCGACGCGCGTGAGACCCTGCGCCGGCCGCCCCTCCTCCTGGTGGAGGTGGCGCAGGCCGAGCTGGATGGCTTGTCGACGCTGGTCATGGCCGCGGCGGCGCAATTCGCCACCGTCTGGCAGGCGCTGGATGATGACGGTGCGGTCGCGCTCGACGACGCGGACCTCGCCATCGACCGGATGCGCGACTGGCTGCGCTCCGACATCTCCCCCGACCTCGCGCCCGGCGCCGCGGCGATCGGCGAGGAGGAAGTGGACCGGCGGTTGCACCACGAGCACGCCAGCGTGCACAACGCCGCCGAGGTATACCGGGCCGCGCTGCGACTGGCCACCGAAACCGAGCAGGAGGTGATCGCGCTGGCGGCGACGCTCGATGCCTCGCGGCCGTGGCGTGACGTTTACCACGCTGTACGGCCCGGCGCCCATGGAGAAGGTGTGCTCCATTCGGTGGGGGCCGCGCTCGGCGCCGCGCGACGCTTCGCGGAATCGCATGGACTGGTCTCGGGCGCCGGCGCGCCGCTGGTTCCGGTGGAGGCCACCGGGTACGAACTGGTCCTGGAGGGCGGGGCCTTCTATCGACCGGCGGGCGCTCTTACTCCGGCTGTCGTGGTGGTCGCGGGCGCAGATCCCGCCGCCATCCCGTGGATGGCCGCACGCCTCGGCGTTCCCGGGATTCATCTCCATCGCGGGCGGTGCGACGCGCTGTCCCGTCTGATCCGGCGTCATATCGCCGCGGCGAGCACGCCGCTGGGCTGGAGCCTGTATGCCGGAGAGCTGATGCGCTCGCTGGGATACGCCCCATCACCCGAGTCTCAGCTGGCGGGGAAGGTCCTGCTGCTGCGGGATGCTCTCCTTGCCGTGGTGGATCTCGCGATCCACACCAAGCAGCTCTCACCCGCCGATGCAATCGCCTATCTGATCGCGCGCCTTCCGATGGAGTGCCGCGAGGCCGAAGCGGCGGTCCGGCGCATCGCGTGTTACCCGATCGAGGCGTGCGCGGCGATCCTCGGATGGCGGGAGATTACCCGACTCCGCGACGACCTGCTCGCCGCACGAGGGCTCAAGTTCACCCTCGCTGGATTCCACCAGGAAGTCTTTGCCTACGGTGGCTTGCCGGTACCGCTCATTCGCTGGGGGCTTGGACTCGATGGCTGAAGCTGCCTTGGATGAACTGCCGCCAGAGGTCAAGGGACTCTCCGCGGTTTCACTGTTCAACGATTTTGCCAGTGAGATGGTCTACCCGGTGCTTCCCGCATTCGTCACCGGGACGCTGGGCGGAAGCCCGCTCGCTCTCGGTGCGCTGGATGGCGCCGCCGAGCTGACCGCCGCACTGGTCAAATGGCTCAGTGGGCGACTGGCCGATCGGCCCGGATGGGCCAAACCGCTCATTCTCCTCGGTTATGCGACAGCGGTGCTGGTCCGGCCTCTGATTGCCGTGGTGAGCGCTGCGTGGCAGGTGGTGGGTTTTCGAGTAATCGATCGGGTAGGGAAGGGAATGAGGGGGCCGGCGCGTGATGCAGTCATCGCCGAGCTCACGCCGCCTCGCCTCCGCGGACGGGCCTTCGGATTTCAGCGCGCCGCGGATCACGGTGGGGCGGTGCTGGGTTCGCTCACCGCCTGGTTCCTGCTGCAGCGACAGGTCAGCGTCCGCAGCGTGATCGGGTGGAGTGCCCTGCCGGGAGTCATCGCCGTCCTCGTGCTGATGGTTGTTCTCCGTCGCATGCGCAACCCCGGGATCGCTGCCCGTCCGCCCATTGACGGCAAGGAAGCTGCCAAGCGTTCAGTGAGTTCAGCGGACAATGGGACCGACACGAAGGGCTCCGCGTTCTGGATTCCGGTTGGAGTACTGGTCCTGCTTACGGCGTCACGCTTGCCCGAAACGCTGCTGTTGCTGAGACTCCAGGATCTCGGTGTGCCGGTGGCCACGATCCCGCTGGCCTGGGCCGCGCTCCATGTGGTCCGGAGTGCGGCCTCGTATCCTGGCGGCTGGCTCTCCGACCGGTTGGGGGCCCGTATGATGCTCGCCTTCGGCACGCTGATTTATGCCGCCGCGATTGCCGCGCTCGGCGGGGCCATTGGTGAGGTGGCCGCGCTGATGGTGTTCCTGGGTCATGGACTGGTCGCGGGACTGGTCGAGCCGGCCGAGAAGGTGGCGGTGACCAAGCTTGCGCCGGTGAGGACTGGTCGCGGGTTCGGCAATTATCAGGGGCTGGCTGGAGTCGCGGCGCTCCCCGCCGGTTTGCTCTTCGGAGCGGTCTATACCAGTCTCGAATACACCTCAGACGCAGCCGCCGAACTCTAGGGTGTTCATCTCCGTGGTCGCCGTA
>JBEPVJ010000174.1:0-5394 GCA_041691095.1 Gemmatimonadales bacterium | reverse complement strand
GTGATCTTTCAGGATGGCGTGCTCCTGGGCTCGGCCCACAACGAAACCGTCGCTCGGCGCGATCCCACCGCACACGCCGAGCTGCTGGCGGTCCAGCGGGCGCTTGTCGCCGCGAGCAGCGACCGGCTCATCGATGCCACCCTGTACGTCACGCTGGAGCCCTGCGCTCAGTGCGCCGGCGCGATCGTGCTGGCCAAGGTGGGAAGGGTAGTGTTCGGCGCGAGGGATCCGAAGGCGGGCATGGCAGGCTCAACCGGAGATCTGCTCCGCCACCCCAGCCTCAATCACCGGGCGGAGGTGTGGGGCGGCGTGCTCGAAGCGGAATGCGGGCGGCAGCTGAGGAAGTTTTTTGAAGCGCGTGGCCCTACTCCAGCGGGCGCGCCCCCCGACCCAGGTACTCGTCCCACGCCCTGATTGCCGGCGGCCGGTTCTTTCGATTGCAGAGCGCGTTGACCAGTGCGGTGGCAAGCATCAGGTCGGTCACCAGGGGCACATCAGCATCGACGGCCCGGCGACGGATCAGGTAACCGTCTGGACGGCCCAGCTCATCATAGGACCGGGGAACGTTGATCACGAGGTCGACCAGCCCCTCGTCGATCACATCCATCCCGCTCCGGCCTTCGCCAGTGGCCTTGGCCAGTACCGAGCAGGCGATGCCTTCGCTCTGGAGCGCCTCGGCGGTTCCCGGCGTCGCGAAGAGTGCGAGGCCCAGCTGCTGGGAGAGGGCCCGGGCTTCCTCGAGAAAGGAATACTTCTCGCTGGGAGGCCCCAGTGACAGCAATACCCCCTTGCGAGGCATCCGGAAGCCGGTGGCTGCCATGCCCTGCAGCAGCGCCTCGTCTCCATCATCTCCAAAGCATCCAACCTCTCCGGTACTCGCCATCTCCACGCCGAGGATCGGATCCGCCCCGACCAGACGGGGGAAGCTGAACTGGGGCACTTTCACGGCCACGTAGTCCAGGTCCAGCGCCCGGTTCTCCACCGGCTTCCGCACTCCGAGCATCCGCCGCACCGCTTCGCGCACGAAATTGGTCCCGGTCACCTTGGACACGAACGGCAGGCTCCGGGAGGCCCGCAGGTTGCACTCGATGACCCGGACCCTCCCGTGCTTGACCAGGAGCTGGAGGTTGAACGGGCCGGTGATCGCGAGCGACTCGGCGAGCTGCACCGCAATTTTGCGGGCCCGATGGATGATGGGGAGCGGAACGGTTTGTGGCGGGAGCATCAGCGTGGCGTCGCCACTGTGCACGCCGGCATCCTCGACATGCTCGCAGATTGCCCAGAGCACGATCTGCCCTCGATCTGCGATGGCGTCGATCTCGATCTCGCGAGCGCCGGTCTCGAATTTGGTGACGACGACGGGATGCTCCGCATTGACCGTGCGGGCCTGCGCCAGGATGCGATCCAGCTCGGCCGGGTCGTGCGCGACGCTCATAGCGGCGCCGGACAGCACATAGCTGGGCCGGACCAGCACGGGATAGCCGCCCAGCGTCTCGATCGCCTCGGTGACCTCGTCGCGGCCGGTCAGGTGCGTCCAGGCCGGCT
The DNA here is from genome assembly GCA_041691095.1 of Gemmatimonadales bacterium. Lineage (GTDB taxonomy): Bacteria > Gemmatimonadota > Gemmatimonadetes > Gemmatimonadales > GWC2-71-9 > JABFSM01. The sequence continues at coordinate 3,849 of JBEPVJ010000174.1, read as the reverse complement.
GGTCGATTCCCAGCTGATCGAGAAGTCCGCTGAACTTCCGGCGATCTTCCGCCATATCGATGCTCTCGGCGCTGGTACCCAGAATCTTGACGCCGGCTCGCGCCAGTCGCAGGGCGAGATTGTTGGGGACCTGGCCGCCCATGCTGACGATCACCGCTTCCGGACGCTCGCTCTCCCACAGGTCGAGCACGCTCTCGAGGCTCACCTCGTCGAAGACGAGCCGATCGCACTCGTCCCAGTCGGTGCTGACGGTTTCGGGGTTGTAGTTCAGCATCAGCGTTTCGTAGCCGAGCTCGGAGGCGGCCCGCACCGCGCTCACGCAGCACCAATCGAATTCGACACTCGAGCCGATGCGATACGCTCCGGAGCCGAGCACCAGGATCTTGGGCCGTGTGCTTGCGGGACTCTCATTCTCGGAGACGGAATAACTCGGGTACATATAGTTGGTCTCGGCCGGGAACTCTGCGGCCAGCGTGTCGATCCGCGCCAGTCGTGGGGCGATGCCATTGGCGCGCCGGAGCGCTCGGACCGCATCCCCGGCGAGGCCGGTCAGGCGACCGATGCCGCTGTCGGAGAAACCCAGGCGTTTGGCTTGCAGGAGAAGCTCCGGGGTAAGGCCCCCTGGGGCGGCTCCGGAGGCCGTTACCTGTCCCCGCATGGCGACAATTTCGGCAATCCCGTGGAGGAACCAGGCATCGATGCCGGTCAGGGCGTTGATTTCTTCGGGAGAGACTCCCTCGGCCAGGGCGCGAGCCACGGCAAAGACCCGTAACGAGGTCGGCACCCGAAGCGCCTCGCGAACATCGTCTCCCGTGAAGAAATCCGGATCCACTCCATTGGCGCCGATGTCCAGCATGCGAACGGCCCTCTGGATCACCTCCGGGAAGTTGCGCCCGATGGCCATCACCTCGCCCACGCTCTTCATCTCGCTGCCGATGCGGGTGGACACCCCCCGGAACTTGCCCAGATCCCAGCGGGGAAATTTGCAGACGATGTAATCGAGCGCGGGCTCGAAAAACGCCGTCGTGCGCTTGGTGATGCCGTTGGGAATCTCGGGCAGGGTCAGGCCGAGGGCGATCTTCGCAGCAACGTAGGCCAGCGGATATCCGGTGGCTTTCGACGCGAGGGCGCTCGAGCGGGACAGCCGCGCATTCACCTCGATGACCCGGTAGTCGCTGCTGTGGGGATCCAGTGCGTACTGAATGTTGCACTCGCCGATGATGCCAAGATGCCGGATGACCTTGATCGCGAGGGTGCGGAGGAGCTGGACTTCCTCGTCGTTCAAGGTCTGGGTGGGGGCGACAACGATGGATTCTCCGGTGTGGATTCCCATGGGGTCGAAATTTTCCATACTGCACACTGTTATGCAGTTGTCCGCGGCGTCACGAACGACTTCGACCTCGATCTCTTTCCAGCCCTGGAGATATTCCTCGACCAGAACCTGCCGAATGCCCCCGTCGAAGGCGCGCTTCAGGGCGCCTTCTATTTCGGAAGCACGCATGATGACTGAGCTGCCCTTGCCGCCGAGGGCAAACGCGACCCGGAGCATGGCCGGTAGACCGATCGTGGTGACGGCACTGCGCGCCTCGTCCAGGGAGCTGCAGGCAATGCTCCTGGGGCTCTTCACCTGAATTTGTTCCAGGCGCGCCTTGAACAGCTCCCGGTCTTCGGTATCGCGGATCGTCGAGACCGGTGTCCCGAGGACCTTTACCCCCAGTCGGTCGAAGACTCCGCGTTCGGCCAGCTCCAGCCCGCAGTTGAGACCCGTCTGTCCGCCGAATCCCAGGAGCACTCCGTCGCACTTTTCCCGTTCCAGAATCTGTTCGACATTCTCGGGTGTCACGGCGACGAAATAGACCCGGTCCGCCGTGCCTTCACTGGTCTGGATCGTGGCAATATTTGGATTGACCAGGACGGTGTAGACGTTCTCTTCCCGCAACGCCTTGAGCGCCTGGGTGCCGGAATAGTCGAACTCGCCGGCTTGGCCGATCTGAAGGGCTCCCGACCCGAGGAGGAGAACTCGTCGCGGCGTATCGCGCGGTCTTCCCGTGGTCATCGGGCACCGGGCCGGGCATTTTCGCAGAGCCGGAGGAATTCGTCGAACAGAAATCCCGTATCCTCCGGCCCGGGGCCGGCGTCGGGATGAAACTGGACACTGAACACCGGCTTGAAGCGGGCCCGAATGCCTTCGTTGGTCCCATCGTTCAGGTTGGCGAACCAGGGCTCCCATTCGCGGGGCAGGGAGTCGTCGCGAACGGCATAGCCGTGGTTCTGGCTGGTGATGAAACAGCGCCGGGTTCCGATTTCCTGGACCGGCTGGTTCACACCACGGTGACCGTAGGGAAGCTTGTAGGTATCTCCGCCGGCGGCGAGTCCGAGGACCTGGTGGCCCATGCACACACCGAAGATCGGCAGGTTGGACCGCTGTAGCAGACCGCGAACCTGTTCGACCAGCTGGCTCAGGTCTTTGGGATCGCCCGGGCCGTTACTGAGCAGGACGCCGTCGTGGCCGTCGGCCAATCGGCCGAGGTCCGCGTGCCAGGGGGCCCGGGTCACGACGGCGCCGCGGCGCACCACCGAGCGAATGAGGTTGTCTTTCGCACCGGCATCGACCAAAAGCACCTTGGGGCCGGTGCCGGTACCGACTTGAGACACTGCGGAAGGCGCAACCAGCTGGAAGAGATCGCGCCGCATTTCCACTCCGGTCGCCGTGCTCTTTGCTTCCTCGACGGATTGGCCGGTGGGGATCAGCCATCCTCGCATCGTCCCGTGCTCGCGCAGCCGGCGGGTCAGCGCCCGGGTATCGATTCCCGTGATGGCCGGAATGCCCTCGCTGGCCAGCCATGCGCCAAGGGTGCGGACCGAGGCATGGTGGCTGGGGGTGCGGATCGCGTGCTGTACGACCAGGCCCTGAACCTGGATGCGTCCCGACTCATATGGGCCATCGAGGCTGCCGGCATCGCGCGGGGCGGGAACTCCGTAGTTTCCAGCGAGCGGGTACGTCAGCGCGAGGATCTGGCCGCGGAAGGATGGGTCGGTCAGTGCCTCGACGTAGCCGCTCATGGCGGTGGTAAAGACCACCTCCCCGACGACCGGAGCTTCTGCTCCAAAGGCTGTGCCCTGGAATACGGTCCCGTCCTCGAGGATGAGTTGCATTCGACGGGAGCTCCTGGCTATGCAGTGGGCGCGAAACGGCCTCGCGATCGAGGCCGTTTTGCCCGCGCAAACATACTCGACCGGCGAAAATCTCGCCCTAATTGTGACTCAGCAGTAGCTCGAGCTTGTGCCGCAGGTCCCCCAAGGTCTTCGATTTGAACGCGCTCTTGGTTTCCTCCAGTACGTCGACCGTCTCCTTCACGGCCGCATATAGCTGGGAGCCCCTCGGGCAGTTGATCAGCTGGCAGGGATGCTCACTCACCCCATCCTTGGTCAGCGCCTGGCCGAGCTGCTCCAGGTCGGTGAGCGATCCCATGACGTTGCGCAGCGTCAGCGCGAGAAATCCGTCGACGCCCGGCATGGCCGGCCCGGAGCCTCCCGCTGCAGTGATCGCCGCGATGTTTTTGTAATCATCTTGCCACTGCTTCAGCCGGTCCTCAGCGCGGCGCATGGCAGTGTAACTCTGGAACCGCGCTACCGCGGTTCGTACCCGCGCCAACAGGTCCTGGAACGCCACCGGCTTGAGCAGGTACGCCGCCACCGGCAGTTCGATCGACGCGATCGCCGAGCGAGTGGAGGGGAAGCCGGTAATGATGATGATCGGGAGACCTCCGGCCACGTCCGCGACGCGGCGCACCAGGTCGAGGTCTTCATTGCCGGGCATTTCCAGATCGCTGATCAGCAGGTCATAGC
>JBEPVJ010000173.1:0-5415 GCA_041691095.1 Gemmatimonadales bacterium | reverse complement strand
CGGAGTCGGCACACATGGGTCATCCCGATTTTCGGGTCGCCGGAAAAATCTTCGCCACGATGGGGTATCCGCGGCCGGGGTGGGCCATGATCAAACTGCCCCCCGAAGATCAGAAATTCCTGGTCGAGGCCGAACCAGCAATGTTCGTCCCGGTGAGCGGCGCCTGGGGCAAGTCAGGGAGCACCAACCTGGAGCTGCGGGTCGCTCGAATCGGGCCGGTCCGGGAAGCGCTGACCATTGCCTGGCGTGCCCGCGCACCCAAGCGTGTCGCGCGTATTTTGAAAGAAGACTAGAGGGAGGACCGGATGTCCTGTTGGCATGCCTTGTTCGCGCGGCTCACCGACGAGCTGCTGCGCGACGCGGGAAAACCTCAGCGCTATGGCTCGAAGGCAAAGATTCTGAACGGCAAGCTGGTGTTTGACCCAATCGAAGACTCGATCCATCTCGAGGGCGCCGAAGGGAGCTCGGCCTGATGTTGTTCAAGACGTAGGTGCAATGCATGGATTGGCTCTATGGCCTCCCACCTGATCACCTTCACATTTTGAGGCAGCTCCATGATGAGTCACGGTGTGCTCTGGCTATTCCGCCTCGTCCACATCCTGTCGGCAGTGTTCTGGGTGGGAGGGATACTCTTTCTCGCGATGTTCCTCTTTCCGGCCTCGCGCGCCCTCGGAGCGGCAGCTGGTCCGGTCATGGATCAGCTGATGCGGGTACGGCAGGTGCCGCGTGCACTCCTGACGGGCGGCGTGGTGACGGTACTCTCGGGCGCGGGTCTCTACTGGAACGACTCGCTGGGATTCAAAGGCCCCTGGATGAACACCCCGACCGGAATGGTCTTCGGACTGGGAGCGCTTTCGGCGATCATCGCGATTGTGATTGGTGCGGTGGTCAACGTACCGACAGCCAAGAAGATGGGCGCGCTGGCCGCCCAGATTCAGGCCAAGGGCGGCCCGCCGTCTCCCGAACAGGGAGCTGCAATCCAACAACTGCAGCGAAAGCTGGGGCTGGCCCTCCGCGTGGTCACCGTTTTGCTGGTCCTGGCGACCGCCGCCATGGCGCTGGCGCGGTACGTCTCCTGAATTGTCGATCCAGCGCCTCCTCGTTCGTCGGGTTTGTAGAGGCCCAAAGAGGTCCATAACTCAAGCGGAGGCGCGACGATGCGATTCATGGTACTGGTCAAAGCCGACAAGAATTCGGAGGCAGGCACCCTGCCGGACAAGAAAATGCTGGCCGAGATGGGGAAGTTCAACGAAGCGCTGGTGAAGGCCGGCATCATGCTCGCCGGCGAAGGGCTCCAAGCGAGCTCCAAGGGTGCCCGCGTCAAGTTTTCGGGAGGAAAGAAGACCGTCACCGACGGGCCCTTCGCGGAGACCAAGGAGCTGATCGCCGGGTTCTGGCTCTGGCAGGTGAAGTCGAAGGAAGAGGCCATCGAATGGCTCAAGCGCGCGCCCTTCGACGGAACCGAAGTCGAAATCCGTCAAGTGTTCGAAGCCGAGGACTTCGGCGAAGAATTCACGCCGGAGCTGCGGGAACAGGAAGAGCGACACCGCGCCCAGATGATCGCTCAGTCGAAGCAATAGTTGCACGGAAGGGCCAGACTGATGTGATTGGTAGCCGTGACATCTACCGAGACACATCGCACGATCAACGCGGTCTGGAGGATGGAATCGGCCCGGATCATCGCCGCCGTCGCCCGCATGGTTGGCGACGTCGGCCAGGCCGAAGATCTGGCGCAGGATGCGCTCATTGCGGCGCTGGAGAGCTGGCCGGTGGCCGGGGTTCCCGACAATCCGGGGGCCTGGCTCATGGCCACCGCCAGAAACCGCGCGATCGATCTGCTGCGTCGCAACAAGCGGCTGGAGCAGAAACACGAGCTGCTGGGCCATGAGCTCGAGGCCCGGCAGGAGATGGCCGTAGCGGATCTGGATGCCGCCCTCGACCTTGAAGTGGGCGACGATCTTCTGCGCCTGGTCTTCACCGCCTGTCATCCGGTCCTGTCCACCGAGGCGCGCGTCGCCCTGACGCTGCGACTGCTCGGCGGGCTGACGACCGAGGAAACCGCGCGCGCCTTTCTGGTTCCCCTCGCCACGATGGCCCAGCGAATCGTTCGTGCCAAGCGCACGCTGGCAGAGGCCAAGGTCCCGTTCGAGGTTCCCCGCGGCCCCGAGCTCGGGGCCCGCCTGGCCTCGGTGCTCGAGGTCGTCTACCTGATCTTCAACGAAGGCTACTCCGCCACCGCGGGAGACGACTGGCTCCGGCCGGCGCTCTGCGACGATGCCCTCCGGCTCGGCCGTATCCTGGCCGAGCTCGCGCCGGCAGAGCCGGAAGTGCACGGGCTGGTGGCGCTGATGGAAATCCAAGCATCGCGGGCCCGGGCGCGGGTCGGCCCTGCGGGCGAGCCGATTCTGCTGCTCGAGCAGAACCGGGCTCGCTGGGATCACCTGCTCATCCACCGAGGCCTGGCGGCCCTCGAGCGCGCCGGTGAGCTGGGAGGCGCGGCAGGCCCGTACGCATTGCAAGCGGCGATCGCGGCCTGTCACGCGCGGGCGGGCGAGCCTCAGGACACCGACTGGGAACGGATCGTGAGCCTGTACGACGTGCTGGCCCGGATCCGGCCTTCGCCGGTGGTCGAGCTGAATCGGGGAGTCGCGATTGGAATGGCCCGCGGTCCTGAGGCGGGGTTGCAGGCCGTCGATGCCCTGCGATCCGAACCATCCCTCGAGAGTTACCACCTGCTGCCCAGCGTACGCGGTGACCTGCTGCTCAAGCTGGGCCGATTCGACGAGGCCCGCGCGGAGCTGGAGCGCGCTGCTTCTCTTACCCGTAACACTCGGGAGCGAGATCTCCTGCTAAGGCGCGCCGCCTCCGCCCGCGAGCTGGCATCCCAAGGCACGCACTGACTCACCAAGTTCCACCCTGAAACCATTTGGGCCGTTCGAGCGTCACATCTGAAGTAGACGCCCCTGGAGAGCCCAACGATGGATCGGCAGGCGATCGTGCTGCGATGCCGGGAAACCCTCCGCTCGATTCGAGCGAAGGTGTCACTCCGGCTGGTCAGTCGGGTCGTGCTCGCCATCAGTGCCGCAGGCATTTTTTCCATTGGCACCGAGGCGATCTTCCGCGCTCGGCTCGTACCTCCCGCCGATCGCATTCCCTCCGCGCTGTATACCCGTCCGGTTCCCTGGGGAGGCGACGGCATGCGCCGGCCGGCCATCGCCATCGGGACCGTCGGGGGTGGAGTCATGGAGCGGCGGGTTCCGCTCGCGCTGGCGGAACTACCTCCGCACCTGGTTCAGGCCGTGCTCGCTGTCGAGGACCAGCGATTCTACCGCCATCATGGCCTGGATATCCGGCGTATCGGCGGAGCGCTGCTCGCGAATGTGAAAGCGGGAGGCATTACCCAGGGAGGCAGCACGATCACCCAGCAGCTCGCCAAGAATCTCTTTCTTTCGGCGAGCCGGACTCCGCTGCGCAAGCTTCGCGAAGCGGCGATGGCCCTCATCCTGGAGATCCGCTATAGCAAGGCGACGATACTCGAGGCGTATCTCAACGAGATCTACCTGGGCCAGGATGCCGAGCGGCCCATTCACGGGATGGGTGCCGCTGCGAGATACTATTTCGGCAAGGGTGCTTCCAAGCTCAGTGTGGCGGAGGCGGCGCTCCTGGCTGGCATGATCAGCGCGCCCAATCGCTACATGCCGACCAGGAATCCCGATTCGGCCCGGGAGCGTCGGGACCTGGTGCTCCGGCTACTCGCGGAACAAGGCCGGGTTTCCCAGAACGTCGCCGAGCGTGCCACCCACGCGGGACTTCCGACTCGAACCTACGGCGGGAGCTCGATCGACGGACGTTTCTTCCGCGACTATGCGCTCGGTACGGTCTCCGGCGGATTTCCCGGCCGTGGCGTGGCGGTATACACCACACTCGACGCAACATTGCAGCGCGCCGCGGAGCGAGCGGTTCGGAACGGCCTGGATCGATTGGGAGTGAGCGGTACTGAGGCGGGATTGGTGGCAATCGATCCGCGCAACGGCGAAGTCCTCGCGATGGTGGGCGGGCATGACTATTCCGCGACCCAATTCAACCGCGCGACCATGGCACGCCGCCAGCCGGGTAGCGCGTTCAAGCCTATCGTTGCGCTGGCGGCGCTCGATCGGTGGGAGGGACACGATCCCGAATTCACCCTCGCCTCCTTGGTCGACGACGAGCCGCTGCGGGTCAGCACCCCCCGTGGGCCATGGGAACCCAGCGACTACGACGGCCAGTTTCGCGGGCCGGTCACGTTGCGACAGGCGATGGAGCAGTCCCTCAACGTGCCGTTTGCCCGAATCGGCCTCGCGATCGGCCCGCAGCGTATCGTCGCCACGGCTCGCCTCCTCGGAATCTCGAGTCCGCTGAACGCGGTACCGAGCTTGGCACTGGGAAGCTCGGAAGTCACGCTCTTGGAACTGGTCCGCGCGTACGGAGTGCTCGCCGCTGCCGGTGACCTCGCGACTTCCCGCGTGGTACTCGGCCGCGGTCGCTTCGGCGCGGAACCGGCCGGCGCTGGTCCTGCGGAGGTCGCCCGGGTGATCGATCCAGCGGTGGCCTATCTCGTGACCTCAATGCTCGAGGGAGTCGTTACCCGAGGCACCGGGCGCGCCCTCAACGAAGACGGCCGCTTCGGTAGCATCGCCGGAAAGACCGGAACGTCGAACGACTGGCGGGATGCCTGGTTCGTGGCCTACTCACCCACACTGGTGGTTGGAGTGTGGGTCGGATTCGATGACGGCCGGAGCTCGAGGTTCACTGGGGCGGGAGCCGCGCTCCCGATCGTCGCGCGATTCCTGGCCGATGCCGGCTCGGAGGCGGATCGGGGCGCGTTCGAGGTTCCCGAGGGGGTGAGCGAAGGCTATGTGACTCTGGCCGACGCGAGCTGGGCATCGGAGTGCGGCTCTCGCGAATACTTCCTGCAGGGCACCGAGCCTGCCGAGGCAGATTGCGGCGGCGAGACGCCTCATTGGGAAGGGTCCCGAAACTGGGTGTCGGAGCTCAAGCGCCAAGCGGCGAAACTGCTGCACGGTCTGCTTTCTGAGCAGGATGAAAGGCGGCGATCGCAGCGCTAGGCCTTCGGGCCGGCCATTCTTGACGCAGGGTCCCGCAGGGAACCATGTTCCGTCGCAGAGGCTCGATCACCACGCCAACCATCGCGAAGCCCATGACGATCGCCGATTCGCTCCTCCCGGAATTCGAACAGGAGATGGCCTCGACCCGCCGGCTGCTCGAGCGGGTGCCGGGTGACCGGGGGGAGTGGAAGCCGCATCCGAAGTCTTTTGCCCTGGGACATCTGGCCCAGCTCATTTCCTGGATGCCCGGATGGGTTGCCAATACCCTTCAGGAGACATCCCTCGACCTGGCCACCGCCCCGGCGTACAC
>JBEPVJ010000172.1:0-5430 GCA_041691095.1 Gemmatimonadales bacterium | reverse complement strand
TTTTTTTAATTCAGACGCCGGCATACGACATAGTAGGCCGTCTCGTGGGCTCGTATATGTGTATACGAGACAGCCCACACCCTTGGGAACGCCGGGCGAGCCACTGGTGACGAGCACGTAGGCCAGCGACTCCGGTGTCGCGCGACAAGGCGGCGGAGTGCGAGGACCTTCGGCCAGCATCGCCGCGTCGGTGTCGAGACAGATGATCGATGCCCCATCCGGGAGCAGCCCGCGATGGGCCGCCAGCGTCACGATCCACTTGGCGCCGCTCGCGTCGAGCTGCTGCTTGAGCCGGGCCGTCGGCTGATCGGGGAGCAACGGGACGTACGCGGCGCCGCTCAAGAGAATGCCCACCATGCCGACGATCAGATCGACGGACCGATCGGCGCAGAGTCCAACCGTCTGCTCCGGTCCGACCCTGACCGACTGCAGTTGATGCGATAGCTGCGCCGCCCGCGTCATCAGGTCGTCCCAGCCCAACGACACGGCGCCCGACTGGACCGCCACCTGGCCGATCCGCCCGTTGGCGGCGGCGGTGATCATCGCGGCCATCGTCGCGGGAGCGCCGAGCTCCCGCGCCGTATCGTTCCACGCCGCCTGCTGGGAGTGTTCCGCGGGCGTCAGGAGCGGGAGCGAGGAGATCCGCTGCGAGGGATCGGCGGCGACGGCCGCCAGCAGGGTTGCCAGGTGGCCGAGGAATCGGTCTGCGGTAGCGGCTTCGAAGAGGTCGGTTCGATATTCGAGATCGAAGTGCAGGCCGTCCTCGTGCTCCGAGGTGAGCAGAGTCAGGTCGAATTTGACCGACCCATGCTCGATCGGCATGGCACTGATCGAGATGCCGGGGAGCTCGAGGTCCTTCGCGTGGGTCTCCTGCATTGTGAGCACGGCCCGAAAGAGCGGCGCGTGGCTGGGCCGCTGCGATTTCTGCAGCTCCATCACCAGCAGCTCGAACGGCAACGCCTGATGCTCATAGGCGCCCAGGCACGACTCACGGACGCTGGCCAGGAGGGCGGCAAAGCTGGGATCATCCTCGAAACGACTGCGGATCAGAAGCGGATTGTTGAAGTATCCGACCAGCCCCTCGGTTTCGCGCACCGGCCGGCCCGCCGCCGGCGAACCGACGATGATGTCATCCTGCCCTCTCCAGCGATGCAGCAGCGACTGATAGGCCGCGACGAGCACCATGTAGAGCGAGGAACCCTGGGCCTGCGCCAGGCGTTTGAGCTCCTCGATGATCGCGGGGGCGATGACCCGGCGCGCGGTATTCCCGGCAAAGCCCTGGGTCATCGGGCGCGGACGATCGGTGGGCAGCTCCAGCACCGGCAATTCGCCGGAGAGCACGCCGCGCCAAAACGTCAGGTGCGCCGAGACCGCGGCACCGGTGGCGGAGTCCCGCTGCCAGGCGGCGTAGTCGCCGAAGCTGATCGGAAGCGCGGGAAGCTCGGTCGATCCACCGCTCCGTAGCGCCGCGTACAGCGCGCTCAGCTCTCTGAACAACACGCCCAGCGACCAGCCGTCCATCACGATGTGATGCGAAACCAGCTGCAGCACCGACTCGGAATCACCCAGCGTGTACAGGGTGGCGCGCAGCAGCAGATCCTTCTGCAGATCGAACCGCCGCCGTGCTTCGGCCGCCATCCGCGCGGCAAGCGCGTCCTCCCGCGCCGACCCCGCAAGACCGGAGAGATCGTCTCGTGCAAGCCGGAAATCCACGACGGGCTCGACCGACTGCGTCGGTCCTTCCGTTCCGGGATGGAAAGTGGTGCGCAGCGCCTCGTGGCGCGCGACCAGCAGGGCCAGCGCCCGCTCGAGTGCGGCGGAATCGACCGCGCCGCGAAGCCGTCGAGCCACCGGGCCGTTGTAGGCGCTGAGGTCCGGAGTGGACTGATCCAGCAGCCAGAGTAGTTCCTGCGAATATGACGCCGGTGCGCGGGAGCCTTCCTTGCGCGAGGGAATCGTACGCGCGCCGCCACCGAGCTGCTCCTTGGCCAGGAGCCGCTCTAGCGCCGCGCGCTGCAGCCGGGCACGGTCGGCCCCGGAAATCGGCACCTTATCCGCCGACATGCGATTCCTCCAGGCCGGTAGCCTCGGCCATCAATTCGTCGTCGGAGAGCCCGGCCAGGCGCTCCATGATTCCCGCGACGCGCTCGCTTCGGCCCGGCTGCTGCTCGCGGGCGACGATCGCCGCGCCAAGTGCAGCGACGGTAGGTCCGTCGAACAGGGTGCGCAGTGGCAGCTCGACCTGAAGATCTTCGCGAACGCTGATCACGAAGCGCGAGACCAGGAGGGAGTGCACACCCAGCTCGAACAGGTTGTCGCTCCGGCCCACCTGGTCGAGGCCGAGCAGCTCGGCCCACTGCCCGCTCACGTATCGCTCCACCGCGCCGGAGGGTGCCGCATAGGGAGCTCCCGATTCCGAGCGGCGCCGCCGCTGATGGCGGCGCGCGTGGGGCGAATCCGGACTCGTGGCCGGCAGCAGCCCCAGCAGCTCCGCCACCGGACGCAGCGGCGCCGCCGCGAGCGCATCCAGCATCGCCCTGAGCTGATCCAGGATCACCTCGGCCGCTTCCGCGGTCCACTCGGCGCCACGAGTCACCAGCCGCAGCTCGATGTCCCGTCCCGCCTGTATCAGCAGCGTGAGCGGATACGTGGTACGGGTCGCCACCGGCGCCATCGCGATGCCGATCGAGGGACCCAGCCACGCCTCGGCTCCGGTTCCGCCGGCCTCGTTCTGAAAGACCACCAGGCTTTCGAAGAGCCGTGCCGTTGAGGCCACCTGTCCCCACTCGTGGACCCGGGACAGCGGCGTGAACTCGAAGGGCTGCCGCTCGCCGTGACGGCGCTGCAATCCGCCCAGCCAGGCGGCCATGGTCTCGTCCTGATTAACCCGCACACGGACCGGAACATTGTTGATGAACATCCCGACCGTACGCTCCACACCAGGCAGGTCGTCGGGCCGCCCGGCCACCGCGAGTCCGAACACCACATCGGTCTCCCCGGCGAAGCGGGAGAGCCAGAGCGCCCAGAGCCCCTGGATGATCGTGTTGATCGTCAGCCGATGTGCCCGCGCAACGCGCGTGAGTCGCGCCGCCAGCACGGGGCCGAGGGAAGCGGCGACGTCGTGGATGGCGAGCTCTCCCGCCGCGACCTGGGAGCTGAGCACGATGGGCGAGCCAAATCCGTCGAGCTCTGCCCGCCAGAATTGCTCGGCCGCCTCGAGATCTCGCCCGCCGAGCCACCCGAGGAATTCGCCGAAGTTCGGCGCAGCGGGAAGGCGTGGCGCGTGACCGGCGCGCAGTGATTCATATTGAGCGCCCACTTCGCCCAGAATGACCGGCCAGGAGAGGCGGTCGATCAGGATGTGATGATGACTCCAGAGCAGCGAGTAATCCTGGTCGGCCCGGCGAATCAGCGTAAGGCGTGTGAGCGGCGCCTTCTCGAGCGCGAATCCTCTCCGGCGATCTTCCTGGCGCACATCACCGAGCCTGGCTTCCTGCACCTCGGCAGGGATACCACGCCAATCCAGCTCGCTCCAGGAGATCGGGGCCGATTTACGGACCAGCTGCAGTGGAGTGCCGCCCGGTCCCGGTACAATGGCAGTCCGAAGCGCCGTGTGCCGCGCGACCGTTGCCTCCCATGACTGCCGCAGGAGTGCGGGATCCAGTGTACCCGAGAGCCGGTATTCCCACTGCTCGAATCCCGGATCGGTTCCCGCCGAGGCCTCGGTGTAGAACAGCAGCTGCATCGGAGTGAGCGGATAGAGATCCGCGACGTTCCGATCGGCGCCGAGCAGCGCATCCACCGATTCCTGCGCCAGACCCGCCAGCGGAAAATCGGAAGGAGAGTGCCCACCCGAGTCGGGGAGGCGGCAGTGGGCGACCAGGGCGCGCAACCGCGCGGCCATGTCCGTCGCCAGGCGGGTGACCGTCTCTTCGGAATCCAGTGCGGGCTGCCACGTCCAGCGCAGCTCCAGCCGGCCACCGACCACCAGTGCATTCAGCTCGAAGCGGTAGCGACGCGGGTTATTTGCGCCTCGCCACGGGCCCGCCGGCTCGGTCCCGAATCCGAAGAGCCTCGAGCCCGCCAGCACCTGGTCGAATTGCCCGAGGTAGTTGAAGCTGACCGCCGGGTCGGGCCGCTGGAGCTCGGTGGCGCCGGCCAGATAGCGCAGTACGCCGTAACCGATTCCCCTCTGGGGAATGGCCCGCAGCGATTCCTTGACGTTGAGCAGCTGATGACCGACGCTTGCCCCGGCGTGATGGGTCAGCCGTATCGGAAAGACCGAGGTGAACCATCCAACGGTCCGTGAAAAATCTCCATCGGCAATCACATCCTCACGGCCGTGTCCTTCGAGATCGAGCGCCACCTCCGAATTGCCGCTCCAGCTCGCCAGCGCGCTGGACAGGGCGGTCAGCAGGGTGTCGTTGATCTGCACCGAGTACGCGGAGGACACCTCACGCAAGAGGGCCGCGGTCTCCGCTTCGTCGAGGGTGACCGTGTGCATCCTCGCGGTCCCCTCGAGGTTCCCGTCGCCTCCGCCGGCCGTCGGCGGCATCGGAGGCCATTCCGTGCGGGTCAGCTCCGCCCACCAGGCCCGCTCAGCGGCCGCCCCCGAACTCCGGGCATACTCCGCGAGGCCCGCGGCCCAATGCGCAAAGGCGCTGCTCTTCTCCGGAAGTCCGATCGGCCGACCGGCGCGATCCGCCAGGTACGCTGCCTCGAGATCTTCGATCAGGATTCGCCAGGAAATGCCGTCCACCACGAGGTGGTGAGCCACCAGGAGCACTCTCGAAAGCTCCCCAGCGCCCATGCGGAACAGCGCGCCCCGCAGCAGCGGTCCGCGGCCCAGGTCGAGCGATGCCTGCAGCACCGCGGCCCTGCGCTCCAGCTCCGCGCTTCGCTCGGCGCCCGGCAGCGCGGAAAGATCCTCGATGTTCAGGGGGGGCGCTGCCGCAACCGTGTCGTGCGCCTGGGTCCAGACGCCCCCCTCCTGGGTAAAGCGCAGCCGCAACGCGTCGTGATGCTCGCCGACCGCCGCGAGCGCGCGTAGCAGGGATGCTCCATCGAGATCGGACGGCGCGGTGAACAAGAATGCCTGATTCCAGTGCCCCGCACTCGGAAGCGGCTGCTCGAAGAACCACCGTTGCACCGGCGTAAGCGGTGCCGTGCCGAACACGCGGCCCTGTTCCCGCCTGATGCCACGGGCCGCCCCGGCAATTCGGGCGATCGCTTCGATTGTCTGGTGCTGCAGGATGTCCTTGGGGAGGACTTCGATGCCGGCCTGCCGTGCCCGCACCGCGATGTAAATGCTGAGAATCGAATCTCCACCCAGCTCGAAGAAATTCTCGGTGATGCCGATCGCATCGCGCTTGAAGAGATCGGCCCAGATCCCGGCCAGCGCAGATTCGACCTCGCTGCGCGGGGCCACCC
>JBEPVJ010000171.1:0-5436 GCA_041691095.1 Gemmatimonadales bacterium | reverse complement strand
CGCGAGAATGGTCGATTCAAATCGATCGCGTAGCGCACGCACCCGGGTGTTCTCTTCTTCGAGAGTTGCGCCAGCCAACTCCGCTGCTTTCCCCAGTCCGACGATCGAAGCGACGTTGTCGGTGCCAGCGCGACGGCCGCCTTCCTGCGGACCGCCGATGACCATCGGATGGAACTTCGAATTGCGATTGACGAAGAGCGCCCCGACGCCTTTCGAGGCGTGCAACTTGTGCCCTGAGAGCGAGAGAAACTGAAAAGATTGCCGCGAAAGATCGATCGGCATTTTTCCCACGGCCTGAACCGCGTCGGTGTGAAAGACCACACCCTTTGTCCGACAAATCGCCGCGATCTCCTCGAGCGGGAAGACGACTCCGGTCTCATTATTCGCCCACATCACTGAAACCACCGCCGTGTCCGGTCGAATCGCGCACTCGATCTCCGCGACGTCGAGACGCCCGTCGCCATCGACTTCCACGATCGTCACCGCGCAACCGCGTTGGCCCGCCGTCTGGCAGAAATTCAAGACAGCGTTGTGCTCCACCGAGGTCGTCACGATGTGCCGCCGGTTTGGCGTCATCTGCAGGGCGGAGTGAAGCGCGGCAGGATTGTCCACCAGCGAGTCCGACTCGGCGCGGGCCAGGGCGCGCCCCGCGCCGCGAACCAGCCCGGTGATGTCTATGCCGACCAGGGCCGCGGGCAGGAGACCCACTGCCGTGAGCACGCTGTATCGTCCGCCGATGCCAGGCGGCACCGCCAGCGCCGCGATGCCTTCCCTTTCGGAAATTTCCCGGAGCGGTCCTTTGGCGGGGTCGGTGGTGAATACGAGGTGGCGCACGGCAGCGTCGGAGCCCAGCGCCTGATCGAGCCAGGCCCTCACCACCAGGTATTGGGCCAGCGTTTCCGCCGTCCCCCCCGATTTGCTGATGACGTTGACCAGCACCCGGCGCGGATCGATCCGCCGCAGCGCCGCGGCGATGGTGGTCGGATCGACATTCTCGAGCACAGTGATCCGGGGGAAGAATTCGCGGGCCTCATCGTCCAGCTCGTTCCTTGCCGGTGGCCGCAGCGCGTTCACCAGCGCCTTGGTGCCGAGGGCGGAGCCCCCGATGCCCAGCACCAGCACGTGATCGTACGCCTGGCCCACCCCCTCGGCGAATTTCCTGATGGCGGCGACGGTGTCGGTCTGCTCGCCGAGGTCGTAGAAGCCGTAGTCGCCGTCCCGCCGGCGGGAGCGCACCTCGCTCAACACCCCGGAAAAGCGCTGAATCAGGTCGGCCAGACGGGTGCGCGGCAATCCGTGCGCGCCATCGAGCTTGTCGGTGAAGATGCGGCCGTAATGAAGCTTCATGTAGTGACCTCCACGGTCTGCCCGTCGAATCCGGGCTCGATACCCTCGGGAAGCCGCGCGAGGAGATCCGCGTGACTGGTCTCGTGGGTCAGATGGGTCAGGATGGTTCGTTGCGCCCCTATAGCCTGGGCCGTCTCGATCGCTTCGTCGATGCTGAGATGGGTCGGGTGGGGGCGCCACCAGAGGGCATTGAGTACCAGCACGGTCACCCCCGCAAGCTGCCGCCGCGCCGGCTCGGGCACCGCCTTGACGTCGGTCAGGTACGCCACCGGGCCCACCCGGAAGCCCAGGACCGTCGAGTGGCCATGCGCGAAGGCCAGCGGGAGCACCGGCAGCCCGGCGATGACAGTGACGCGATCGGGTTCGATGACCTCGAGGGCCAGCCTCGGCTTCGAGGTGCCCTCGTACGGCGTGACATTCGGATCGAAGATGTACCGGTACGAGCTGCGGAGGAACTCCACCGTATCCCGCGCGCCGTAGCAGGTGAGCGTGGCCCGCTGCCGGAGCGAGAACATGCGCAGATCGTCGATCCCCGCGACGTGATCGGCGTGCTCGTGGGTGAAGAGCACTCCGTCCACCTTTCGGGTGCCGGCGGCGAGGAGCTGGAGCCTGAGCTCTGGCGGCGTGTCGATGAGGATCGTGCTGTCGCCGTCCTCGATCAGCGCGGCGGTTCTCGACCGTCGGTCCCGCGGGTCGGCCGAGTGACACACCGCGCAGTCGCAGCCGATCTGCGGCACGCCGAACGAGGTGCCGGTGCCCAGCAGCGTGAGCCGCATCCCTTAGACGTTTTCGATCTTGAGCAGGTTCGTGGTCCCCGCGACGTCGAAGGGTACCCCGGCCGTCACCACCACCCGTTCTCCCGGCCCGGCCAGGCCCATCTTGCGAATGATGGTCTGCGCCACAGGAAAGGTCTTGTCGTAATCGGGATAGTGATCGATGAGCGCGGGAATGACGCCCCACACCAGCGACAGCTGACGAAACGTCTCCGGTTCCGGCGTGACCGCCAGAATCGGGACGTTGGGGCGATAGGACGCCACGGTGCGCGCGGTAAATCCGCTCGAGGTGAGGCACACGATCAGCGGGACTTGCAGCAGCTCGGCGGCGGCGCACACCGCCAGCGCGATCGCGTCCTCGCTGCGGGCGGTGACGTGAGGCCGCCGCATCTGGATCATGGAGGCTTCCCACGCCTGCTGGTGCTCGCCCTCGCGGCGCGAGCTCTCCACCTCTCGCGCGATGCGGTCCATGGCCAGCACCGCCTCGAGGGGATACGCGCCCACCGCCGTTTCCGCCGAGAGCATCACGGCATCGGTCCCGTCGAGGATGGCATTGGCGACGTCGGATGCTTCCGCTCGGGTGGGGCGCGGCGCCTGGATCATGCTCTCCAGCATCTGGGTGGCGGTGATCACCGGCTTCCCATGCCGGTTGGCTTCCCGGATCAGCCGCTTCTGCACCAGGGGCACCTGCTCGAAGGGTAGCTCGACGCCGAGGTCGCCCCGGGCCACCATGATGGCGTCGGACACTTCAAGGATTCCGGCGAGATGCTTGAGCGCGGTGTCCTTCTCGATCTTGGCCACCAGCTTGATGGACCGCGGCACCAGATTCCGCATCGCCTCCAGGTCTTCCGGTCGGCGCACGAAGCTCATCCCGATGAAGTCGACGCCCAGATCGGCCGCGGCGGCGGCATCCTCCCGGTCCTTGTCGGTTATTGACGGGGCACTGACTTCGATGCCGGGGAGATTCATGCCTTTGTGCGGCTTGAGCAGGCCGCCGAAGCGGACCTTGCCATGGACGCGATCACCCTTGACGCTGGTGACGTCGACCGCCAGCAGGCCGTCGTCGAGCAGAATGCGGCTGCCCGAGGTCACGTCACCCGCCAGCTCGTCGTAGGTGGTCGGGATCTCGTCGCCCTGGGCGCCGCTTTCCGGCGCGAACACCACCGCTTCTCCCGGAACGAGCGACCGGGGTGAGAGCAGATCCCCCACCCGAATTCGGGGCCCCTGCAGGTCCACCAGAATCGCGGCGGCGGCGGGTCGGGTACGCAGGACGGTCTTGAGATCGCCGATCCACCGGGCGCGGATTTCCGGTGTGCCGTGGCTCGAATTGATCCGGACGACGTTAACGCCCGCATCGAGGAGCGCCCGCATCTGGTCGGGCTGATCCCACGCGGGGCCGAGGGTGGCGACGATCTTGGTGCGACGAATTGGAGCGTGCTTGCTGGACAAGAGCAGCGAGTGCCTGAGTGAAGGTCCCAGAATTTAAGCGGGAACGCGCTAGGACTGCACCATGATCTCTCCATCGACCACGGTCAGCCTGACCACCGCGTCGAGAAAGGCCTGTCCCTCGCCTCGGTGTACCGCCGGATCCACCTGCCAGGCCACCAGGTCCGCGGCCGCACCCGGCGCGAGTATTCCCAGCCGGGGAAGCCAGCCGGCCGCGATCGCGGGGTTTTCGGTGTAGGCCTGGACCACCGCCTCGAAGTCCATCCGCTCTTCGCCATACCAGGCGGCATCCTTCGAGGAGCCCAGCGCCCGCCGATCCATCGCCGCGAACACGCCAAGCCGCGGGTCGAGCGGTGCGACCGGAGCATCGCTACCGAACGCCAGCCTCGCCCCGCGGCCTGCCAGCGTCTTGAACGCATAGGCGCCCCGACCGCGCGTGCCCCAATGTCGCTCTGCGAGGGGAATGTCTACCAGGAGGTGGGCCGGCTGCATGGAGAGTACGATGCCGGCCCGTGCAGCTCGATCGAGGTCGGCGTCGTCCACGCACTGGAAATGCTCGATACGGTGGGGCAGGGCGGCTCGTGGAATCGCCTCCAGCAAATCCAGCGCTCGGCGCACCGCGGCGTCGCCGATGGCGTGTACCGTGGAAGAAATCCCGTGCTCGGCTGCGATGCGAACCGCGGTGGCGGCGGCTTCGTGAGAGGCGAGAGGCATCCCGCGGTCCCGGGTGCCCTCGTAGGGCTCCAGCATCCACGCGGTCTGACTGCCCAGGCTGCCGTCCAGAAAGAGCTTCACTCCTCCGGTGGTCACCCAGGACGACCCTTCCCCGCTGCGAAAACCATCCCTGATGAGGCGAGGCAGGTCCGCGACGGGCGGGTGGAAGAGCACCCGAAGGCGCAGGAGCCCCTCCCGCTCGAGCCGACGGAAGGCGTCCAGGATCGAGAGCTCCTCCACGTCCTGGATCCCGGTGATTCCCAGATGGTGCGCCGCGTTCTGGGCCCGCAGAAGCGCCTCTCGAAGCAGATCGGGGTCCTGTTCCGGTAACACCCGGCGCACCAGGTCCACCGCGAGCTCGAGAAGAACCCCAGTGGGCTCGCCCGCGGGATCCCGAACGATCCGCCCTCCGTCCGGATCGGGCGTGTCGCGAGTAATCCCGGCGAGACCCAGTGCGGCCGAATTGACCCATGCCGTGTGGACGTCGAGCGAATCCAGGAAGACCGGATAACTCCCCAGTCGGTCGAGGACCTGGCGCGTCGGAGGGTCGTCCCAGTCGTTGGCGTCCCAGCCCTGTCCTCGAATCCATCCTTGGGCTGGGGTCCCCTCCGCGATCCTTCCAATGGCGTCGGCCAGATTCGCCGCCCCGGTCAGGTCGACCTGGCGACGCTTCAGTGCCCACTGGGCGAAATGGGTATGACTGTCGATGAAGCCAGCCGTGATCACCGACCCGGGCAACTCGAAGACAGGAATGCCGGGCCGGGCCTCTCTCGCGACCAGGGCTGCGGGCCCGATGGCCCGTATGATTCCCTCACTCCAGACGAGGGCATTCGAGCCGGCTGGAGCACCCGGGATCTGACTCCCGACCACCATTCCCGAGCGGCTCTGTTGTTGAAAAACCTTGTCCACGGCGTTCACATGACGTGGGGATTGATGGCCAAGTTATTGAGTGCCAAAGGGGCAAGGGTTATCCACAGACTGTCCGGGTCAAATCGAAGGCTATTCCGAGGGGAATTTGTCGCTCCACAATCCTGTGAATTCACGCACTTTTCCACACGTGGAAATGGGAAGAAGCCCTTGGCGAGCCTCGCAAGTAACGACGGGAGCATAGGATTGGTGGTAAGCTGATTGTCAACATTCATGGTAACGTGTAAGT
>JBEPVJ010000170.1:0-5456 GCA_041691095.1 Gemmatimonadales bacterium | reverse complement strand
GGGCAGGGCATTGTCGGCATGCCCGGCGAGGAGCCGGGTGGGTACACAGGTGGTGTGGAGCACCGAGTTGTAGTACGCGGACGCGGCCGACAATCGCCTGGCCGCCAGGGCATCGCCGGTCTTTGCCACCAGCCGCATGTCCGCTGCGGTCGCCTTCGACTCGGCGGCGGCGCCGCGCTCGAAGAAGCCACGGGTCACCTCGTTCAGTCGCACCGGAAATTGATAGTCCGCCAGCCGCGCCAGACCGCGCGCCAGGTGGTAGATGGCGTTGTCGGGCACCGGGCGGGAGCTGTGTCCCCCCTTGTTGTGCACTTCCAGATTAAAACTCTGGTACACCTTCTCGGCACCCTGGACGTTGAACCGGATCGGCACGCCGTGCAGATAGTCCCCGCCCCCGCCATCGGTGTTCAGCGCGAAGTCGGCGTCGACCATGTCGCGATGCTCCCGCACCAGCCATTCGATGCTCTCCCCGCTGGTTTCCTCGTCGGCGGTGAGCACGATGATGAGGTCCCGGTCGGGAACGAACCCTTCCTTCCTGTAGCGGATGAAGTTCGCCACCAGCATCGCGGCGCCTTCCTTCACGTCGTTGGTGCCACGCCCGTAGTACCACCCGTCCTTCTCGACGAACTGATAGGGGTCGGTGGTCCAGTCCTCCTTGCGGGCGTCGACCACGTCGAGGTGCGCCATCAGCAGGATCGGCTTCTTGCTGCTGGCGGTGCCGCGGTAGCGCGCGACCAGGCTCGCGTAGCGAGGGCTGTAACCCACCACCTGCACATCGACCGCGGGAAAGCCCGCGGCGATCAGGCGGTCGGACAGCGCCTTCGCAGCGATCGGCGTGCCTCCCGCCGAGTCGCTGGTGTTGATCTCGATCAGCTGCTTGAGAATGTCCCGCTCGAGCTGCTTCGCGGCGGGGTCTTTGCCCTGCTGGGCCACGGCTTCGGACGGGTGCAACAACGAGCCCAGCAGGAGGACGGAAGCGATCCCAGCACGAATGTGGGCCATTGGGTCCGGATTTCGGGGATGAGGAGTTGGAACCCGGAATCTGGCGTCGTGGCCCCCCGGCCGCCACCTCTCGACTCCCTCTTCCCGTCGCCGAACAATGTTCGAGGAGCCGGGCCGTTTTCTGGTGACGCTGGTGCAGGAGGTTCGTCCGCTGGCCGGTCTACTCACGGCGTTTGCCCGGGTGCCCTGACCCGGTGTGTGCCTATTTTCGGTCGAGGAGGCGTTGCAGCACCGCCGGCAGGTCCGGGATGGTATCCAGCAGTGGGCGCATCGGGTCTTTCTTGAGCTTCCCCATCCGTTTCGGCACGGTGGCAATCGTGTAATCGAGCAGCGCCAGCTTCTGATGCACCAGTTTCCATTCCAGTGGCATGGAAACCGGTGCTCCCGGAAGCGGCCGGACGCTGAACGGCGCGGCGATGGTCTGCCCCGTGCGGTTCTGCAGGTAATCGAGATAGACCTTTCCTTCCCGGCCCTTGACCGGCCGCACGATGGTGGAGATGTCGGGCAATTCGTCGACCACCACGCGCGCCAGCAGCTCTCCCAGCGTGCGGCTCTGGTCGAAGGTGCAGAACCGGGCCAGCGGAATCATCACATGAATCCCGGTGGATCCGCTGGTCTTGACGTAGTGGGGCAGCTCCACGTCCTCGCAGAGCCGATGCAGCGCCAGCGCGACCTTGACGACGTCGGAAAATGGCGCGCCCTTCGGGTCCAGGTCGATGATGCACCAGTCGGGCAGCTCGAGCGAGTCTGCCCGGCTGGCCCAGATGTGCAGCGGGATGGAGCCCATGTTCGCGACGTAGAGGAGCGTTTCCAGGTTGTCGCAGACGAAGTAGTTGAGCGTGCGCTGGCTGTCCTCGCTCCACACCGGCACGGTGCGGATCCAGCTCGGCGTAAAATCCGGAGCATCCTTCTGATAGAACGATTTCCCGTCGATGCCGTCGGGAAAGCGCGTCAGCACCAGCGGGCGGTCCTTCAGGTAGGGCAGCAGCCACGGGGCGATGGTGCGGTAGTACTCGATGAGATCGCCCTTGGAGTATTTCTCCACCGGCCAGTAGGTCTTCTGGAGGTTGCTGAGCGGCACTTCCGGTACCTTGAGCACGATCGGTGCCGGGGGATCATCCGCCACCTCCGGCGCCCCCGCCGTTTCCACGCTGCCCTGTCGCACGCATTCCTCGGGCGTCTTGTCGTCGCGAAACCGGAGGAACACCGGCTGCCGGAGCAAGCCCTCTTCAGTCCACTCCTTGAATTGCACTTCGCAGACCAGCGTCGGCTCGACCCAGGTGGTGTCCTTGGCATCCGGAATCGGCCGCGGTGCGGTGTCGCCTGTCGGGTCGCCGACTACCGACGTCGGCCCGTTGCACGGCGGAGTCGTTTTCACGGTCTCCTCGAGCACCTTCCGCACTGCGGCGAGCTGCTTTTCGGTGAATCCGCTGCCGGCGCGGCCGGCGTACACCAGCTCGCCGTTTACCCAATCGGCGAGCTGGAGCGCACCGAACCCGCCGCGGCTTCCCTTGGGTTTGGTGAATCCGGCCACCGCAAAATCGGCGCTCAGCTCGGCCCGCACCTTGAGCCACAGCGGCGACCGGCCGCCCTTGTAGGGTGCATCCGCCTTCTTGCCGACGATACCCTCGAGGCCGAGCGCCGTCACGTGCTGCATCAATGCCGTCCCGCTGCCCTCGAAATGGTCGACGTAGCGAATGGCGCCCAGCGGTGGGAGCAGCATCCGGAGAATCCGTTTCCGCTCGGTCAGTGGCAAGGTCCGGAGATCCCGCTCGTCGAATCCGAGCAGATCGAAGGCATAGAAGACCGCCGGAGACTCCGCTGCGGCGTGGCGGATATCGAGGGCCCGGGAAAGCCGCGCCCGCTTCTGCAGCGCCTGAAAGCTGGGCCGTCCCTGCTCGTCGGGAATCACCAGCTCGCCGTCCAGCACTGCGCGGGGCACCGGCAGCGCCTTGATCGCGCGGGCCACTTCGGGAAATGATGCGGTCAGGTCGTTTCCGTTGCGGCTGCGGAGCGCGCCGGCCGAACCGTCGTGGCTCGCGAGGATGCGATAGCCGTCCAGTTTGGGCTCGAAGACCCATCCCTCCTTGTCGAAGGCCTTATCGCGCGGCTCGGCCAGCATGAGATCGACCTTGGCGGGATCGACTCGGCGAGAGGGCACCTCGAGTCGATCGAGCTCGTCGGCGATTCGGCCGGTCGGCGTGTGTCCCGAACCCAGCTCCTCGACCGTGAGCCCCGAGAGAACCGATTCTTCGGGGAACGGTGCCGGTTCCGACCCAGCCCATTGATCGCGCTCCTTGATCAACAGCCAGTCCCGCTCCGATTTCTTGATCTTTACCAGGGTCCAGCGTCCGTGGAGCTTGTACCCCTTGAGATCGAAGAGAAGCTTGCCCTTCCGCAGCCCTTCGAGCGGATCCTCGATCGGCACCCACTCACCCCGGTCCCAGACGATGACCGCGCCGGCGCCGT
Organism: Gemmatimonadales bacterium; assembly: GCA_041691095.1. GTDB lineage: Bacteria > Gemmatimonadota > Gemmatimonadetes > Gemmatimonadales > GWC2-71-9 > JABFSM01. The sequence continues at coordinate 1,985 of JBEPVJ010000170.1, read as the reverse complement.
AGTTGCCGTCGGGGATTTTTCCCTCGAAATCACCATATTCGAGCGGATGATCTTCGACATGCACCGCGAGGCGCTTTTCGTGGGTATCATAGGACGGCCCCTTGGGCACCGCCCACGAGCGCAGCACCCCTTCCATCTCCAGCCGGAGGTCGAAGTGCAGCCGCCGGGCGGCGTGCTTGTGGACCACGAAGAGCTTGCCCGGCCCCGCCTCGAAGCCCCCGAACGGCTCCGGCGTGCGGTCGGGCGAACGCTTTGCGCGGTAAGTACTTAGAAGATCTGGCTCGGTGTCGTTGTTCTGGTCCATTGGGCTTTCGACTTACGCTCGCTGCCTCTCGGGAGATCGATCAATGCCTGCACGCTCTATCGGTACCGCCACCATTTCGTTCGGCCTGGTTTCCGTCCCGGTGCACGTTTACTCCACCGGAGAATCGAGCGCCGGGATTTCCTTCAACATGGTACACAAGGACTGCGGCACGAAGCTCAAACAATTCTACAAGTGCCCCAAACACGATGTCACCGTGGAGCGGGTCGACACGGTGAAGGGATATCCGGTCGGGAAGGATCAGTATGTGACCTTCACGCCCGAAGAGCTGAAGGCCCTGGAAGAGAAGGGAAATAATTCGATCGAGATCACCGAATTCATTCCGCTCGCCAATGTCGACAGGGTCTTTCTGGAGAAGGCCTACTACCTGGGCCCCGACAAGGGCGGCGACCGTCCCTACCGGCTCCTCGCCGAAGCGCTCAAGAAAACCGGCCGCGCGGCGCTGGGACAGTATGCCGCTCGCGGTCATCAGAATCTGGTGCTGGTCCGCCCGACCGCCGACGGCGTGCTGGTGATGGAGCAGCTCTACTACGCCGACGAACTGCGCTCACCGTCGGAAGTTCCTCTCGGAGAGGGTGAAGTCAAGGCGGCTGAGCTCAATCTCGCGGTGCAGATCGTCGAGCAGGGAGCCACCGACGCCTTCAAGCCCGAGGCGTACAAGGATACCGTTCGGATCAAGGTCAAGGAGTTGATCAATCAGAAGGTGGAGGGCCACGAAATTACCGGTGAGCCCCAGGAGCAGAAGGGTACCAAGGTGCTCGACCTCATGGAGGCGCTCAAGGCCAGCCTCGCCAAGGGCAAGGCGGCGGAGAAGGAAGCACCCGAGCCCAAGGCCGAGCGGCCTGCGAAGAAGAAGGCGGCCGGGGGCCGCTGATGAGTATTCTGGCCGGCACCAGCGGCTGGTCATTCAAGGAGTGGAAGGGCTCCTTCTACCCCAAAGGGCTCGCCGACGACGGCATGCTGTCCTACTACGCCGGCAAATATCCGACGGTGGAAATCAATAACACCTTCTATCGCATGCCCAAGGAGAGTGTGCTGCTCGACTGGGCTACCAAGGTGCCCGAGTCGTTCCGCTTCGCCATCAAGGCCTCCCAGCGGATCACCCACTACGGTCGGCTCAAGGACGTGGCCGGAGAGGTCGAGTACTTCACCCGCATCACCAGCGCCCTGGGAGATCGCCGCGGGCCGACGCTGTTTCAGCTTCCTCCCAATCTCAAGAAGGACCTCCCCCGCCTGGTGGATTTTCTCGACCTGCTTCCGCGCGGGTGGCGCTCAACCTTCGAGTTTCGCCACTCGAGTTGGTTCGACGACGACGTGTACGAGGCACTGCGCGCCAGGAACGCGGCGCTCTGCATCGCCGATCACGACGATTTCGAAACGCCGGCGGTGCGCACCGCCGACTTTGGCTATGCGCGGCTGCATCGGCTCACCTACGACGATGCCGCCCTGGACGCATGGCGGGAGCGGCTGGGCGGGCTGGGTGCCGAGGAGTTCTATGTGTTCTTCAAGCATGACGAGACCGCCGGGTCGGGGCCCGCAGCCGCCGAGGCCTATGTCCGTGGCCCGAAATCAGGCGATGCGTCTAACAAGTGAGGGTCCCTGGCGTCTTCCTTCCCGTGGCTCTTTTACCACCTCGAGGAGGAAGCATGAAGCGTCTGAATTT
>JBEPVJ010000169.1:0-5463 GCA_041691095.1 Gemmatimonadales bacterium | reverse complement strand
CCACGACCCTTGCCGTCACAAGGACCGAAGGCTTCGAGCCGTACGCGCTGAGCTTCCGCTATGGCCAGCGGCACGCGGTGGAAATCGAGGCGGCGAAAAGCGTCGCCGAACAGATCGGCGTGGCCCGCCACCATATCGTGGACATCGACCTTCGAGGCTTCGGAGGCTCGGCCCTCACCGCCGACATCCCGGTGCCCACGGGTCGCTCCCGCGCCGAAATGGCCGAAGGCATCCCGGTCACGTACGTGCCGGCGCGGAATTCCATCTTCCTATCCTTCGCGTTGGCATGGTGCGAGGTGCTGGAGGCGGCCGACATTTACATCGGGGTCAACGCGGTGGACTACAGCGGATATCCGGACTGCCGTCCGGAGTTCATCCGCGCGTTCGAGGCACTCGCAAATCTCGCCACGAAGGCCGGCGTCGAAGCAGGCGTCAAGTTCAAGATCCACGCCCCCCTCATCGCGATGAGCAAGGAAGCGATCATTCGCCGCGGCCTGGCGCTCGGCGTGGACTACTCACTTACCAGGAGTTGTTATACGCCGGACCCGAAGGGAAGAGCGTGCGGGCAGTGCGATTCGTGCCGGATCAGGGCGAAGGGGTTCGCGAAGGTGGGGATCGAGGATCCGGCCGAAGCAAAGGTGTGAGACGCAAAACAGGTCCGTTCTACCGCTTCCCGGCCGATGAAGTAGGTTAGGGATGGCGACCGGGCTCCGGCAACGAGCTGCCACGCCCAGGTCCGAGACCGTCATTCAGCACCTCATCGAAGGAGTACGCATGACTGCTCGGCGATTGCTGGCTTCCGCAGGCTTGATGGTGATGGTGAGCGGGTATTTGTTTGCGCAGGGCGCGCCCCCGAAGGGATCGACCGGGAAGTGCAAGGACGACACCTACACGACCTCGGCGCACAAGAAGGGCGCCTGCTCCAAGCACGGCGGAGTGACCGAGTGGTACGCCGGCACCGGCGCCGGCACGCCGCCAGCAGCGGTTCCATTGCCCTCGCCTAAGCCCCCAGCGCCCCGGCCTTCTCCCGCGCCAGCGCCGGCTCCTACGGGTGTCGCTCCGGCCGGCGCCCCGGCGGGTGCCACGGCCCAGTGCAATGACCTGACCTACTCGATGAGCCAGCACCGGAAGGGCACCTGCTCGAGGCACAAAGGCGTGAAGACCTGGCTCAAGAGCGTGCCGGCCTAATGGGGTTGCTCGAGGATGTCGCCGCGAAGGTGAAGGCCACGCTCGGCGCGGACTCCGCCGCGGGTGGTATGGTCGACCACGTCCTGGCCTATCTGCACGATAGTCAGAGCGGTGGCCTGCAAGGGCTGGTGCAGCAGTTCACTCAGAGCGGGCTAGGCCAGCAAGTTCAGTCCTGGATAAGCACCGGCAAGAACATGCCAATTACGCCTGAACAGATCCAGAAGGCGCTGGGCACCGGCGTCCTCGCCAAACTTGCAGCAAAGGCTGGCGTAACACCGGAGGAAGTAAGTCAGCGGCTGTCACGGGTACTGCCCCACGTCGTGGATCACCTGAGCCCAACCGGTCAGCTACCCACGCCGCCGGCGCTGGATCAGCTCGGCGGGTTTCTCAAAGGCAAGCTCGGCGGATAAGGCCAGGTGTTCCGAGGGGAACTAGCGGCGGGGCTACGGCTCCGCCGCTGTTTCGTTGCCCCGGCCTGGCAACACCTTACGCCGGATGATTCGGAGGTGATATAGGCATGACGGGGCCGTGATGGGCTGGGACTATCGTGACCCATTCTCGTCATCGGAGCACAGTCATGAGGACCCTGCTTTTCGCCGCACTGCTGCCCGCGACTCTGGCCGCCCAGAAGGGTGGGCCCCCGACCAACGTGACCGCCCAGGTCACGGCGAACGGCGTCACGATCGCCTGGGCTCCGCCCCGAAGCGGCGGGGCCAAGTTCCGGATCTTCCGCAGCCCCGACCCCAGGTCGCCCGGCGTGGAGATCGTCACCAAGGCGATCGACCCCTACTCGGCATTCGATCCCGGCGTGGCGCCCGGAACTACCTACTACTATCTGGTCGTCGCGGACTACGGGGTGATGACTGCGGCCTCCGCGCCGGTGGCGGTCGTGGTCCCGGCGCTGAGGCCGGTGGCTCCGACCCTCAACCGGATGGCCGTCGGGGTCGCGCAGAACACCAAAAGGCTTAGTCTCGCGCCGGCTCCGGCCCCGCCGCCGCCCCCCCCAACCGCGTACCCGGTTCCCACCGCCGTGACCGGCATCAAGGTTAACGGCACCACCGCCCAAGCGACTATCGACTGGCGGCCGGTGGTCTGGAACCCCCACGACGCAGCGGTGACCTATTCCATTGCGCGGGCCGGCCCGACACATGGGGATCCACCGACGACGATCGCCACCGGACTCAGCAACACCACGACGTACGTCGACAAGGGACCCCAGCGCGGTGGCTTTTACCTCCAGGGCCAATACACATACACGATCATCGCGACCGACGCGAAGGGAACCAGCAGCGTCTCGGGGCAGGCCACCTGGACCCGGCCCAATCCGACCTGCACCCTGGTGCCGGGGCAGTCTGTGCTCGCGATCGAGGCGCCCGGGGCAGGGGGTTCGATCGTCTCCAAGGGACAGTTTCCCACCGGGGCGGTCATCGAGTGGGACCGTGGAACTTTCGCCATCGCCAATCTCGTGGAACGAAGCGTGGCGGGAAGCAACGCCTGGACCGTGGTGGGCTCGACATGCGGTACCACTCACGAGATCGAAACCTGGAACCAAACCTGGCCGACCCGTTTCACCGACGCCACGCCGGGCATCATTCCGGGAACCCAGTACGTCTACCGGCTGACTGCCTTCGACGCGATCGGGAACATCGGCGTCACCCTGTACAACTGGACCGCCCCGAATCCAGCGGTCGTGAATATCCTCTCCGCCATCTGGACGAAAACTGCAACCGGCACGAACGTCGTGGTGACCTGGAGGTACGAGCCGCCTCAGGCGAACCCGCCCAGCATGATCGGCACGTTCTGGACGGTATCGTCGGAGTACAGTGCCCCGGTGGAACTCCATGTGCTCGGCTGCCAGAATCCGGGGGGCTGCCAAACCACCTTCAGCAACGTCCCCCACGGACACCACACCTTCACCATACAGGGCGCTTGGACTTTCCAGTCCCCGCTGCTGCGGGGCGGTTCGATTGCGGTGCAGGTTGCCACGTTGAGCGCCTTCGCCGTCGTCAGCGTGCCCTAGTTACTGGAGCACGAAACCCTTGTCGACCGCGGGCCGGACCTTCGCGTTCGCGGCGATCCACCCGGTCAGCGCGGTGGAGTTGCGGTGCGGCGGCTGCGACCCCATGAGCGCGGCAGAGTCGGGCTTGTTGCGCATGCTCGGGTACGTCCATGACACCCAGGCGTCCGGCGGTCTCACCGGTCTGGTTCAACAGCTGGAAAACGGCGGGTTGGGGAACGCGGTCCGGTCGTGGATCAGCACCGGAAAAAACATGCCGGTGACGGCCGAGCAGATTCAGTCGGCGCTGGGCTCGGAGCGACTGGCTCAGATTGCGGCCAAGCTTGGAGTTTCTCCGGACGTGGTCAGCCAGCGGGTGGCGGAAATCTTTCCCCACCTGATCGATCATCTGACACCCACCGGGCATCTTCCCCCCGAGCTTCCGGTTCCGCCGGTGGTGGGAGTGCCCAAGCCTCCGGTCTGAGCCGCCGTACACCGGTCATGGCATCAAACCGCCGCCCAGTCGGGCGGCGGTTTCGTTTTCAGCCAGGGACTAGGCCAGCGCCTGCTGTTCCGGCTCCTGGTACAGTCCCACGATATTGCCGCCGGGATCGCGGAACCTGGCGGTGATCTCCGGCGCATCGGCCCCGATCGCCTGGGTCACCGCGCCACCGTGCGATATGATCGCCTGCAGCGTGGCTGCCGCGTCATCCACCATGACGTAGAATAGAAATCCCGGCGTCGTGGCCGGCGGCCTTCCCAGAACCCACGCGCCACTCACCTCTCCCACCGAATCGCTGAAGGCGGTGCGCCCGTCTCCTCGCTTCCTGATCTCCCAGCCGAACACCGCGCGATAGAACTCCGCGGACTGCTCGATGTCGGTGGACGGAAGCTCGAGGTAGCAGATTTTGCCGTTGCCTGTGGTCGGTGCCATGTACTCTCCATGCTGGGTCTTGGAAAAATGAGTCCGGTGGTTGGATGCGCAGAGTATGCCGCCAATTTAGCTTCCCTGGAGCAGGGTCGCGGCATCCACCCCGGAGATCCATGAAAACTGATTCGGAGCTGACCGTCCGAGGCCTGATCCTGGGCTCGGTGATCGCCGCGGTCTTCACCGCCGCCAATATTTACCTGGGGCTTCGGGTCGGGCTCACCATCGCCTCGTCGATTCCTGCGGCAGTGATCTCCATGGGCGTGCTGCGCGCACTCCGCACCGGCAGCATCAAGGAAAACAACATCGTGCAGACCGTCGCCTCCGCGGGCGGCACCCTCTCCGCGATCATCTTCGTGCTGCCCGGGCTCATCATGGTCGGCTGGTGGAGAAGCTTCCCCTTCATCACCACCTTCCTGATCTGCGCGATAGGCGGCATCCTTGGCGTCCTCTTCTCGATTCCACTGCGCCGCGCGCTCGTGGTCAATTCTCCCCTTCCCTTTCCCGAGGGACTCGCCGCCGCCGAGGTGCTCAAGGCGGGCGCGACGGGAGACGAGGCCTCGCCCAACGCCATCGAGCGGAAGCGCGGCCCGCTGATCGTGCTGGTCGGCTCGCTCACCGCGGCCATGACCCAGGTAGTCGCGGCCACCGGCGTCGCCGCGACCGGAATCGCCCGCTACTTCCGCGTGGGCTCAGGCGCCACCGGTATCAATCTGGGTTTCTCGCTCGCCCTGCTCGGCGCCGGCCACCTGGTGGGTATCGCAGTGGGCATGGCGATGCTGGTCGGGCTGATCATCGCCTGGGGCATCGCGACCCCGATCCTGAGCGCCGGGATCCTCGGCGACCCGGCCCAGGTGGCCGTGACGGTCTGGCGCACCCAGGTCCGCTTCATTGGCGCCGGCGCCATCGGAGTCGCCGCCATCTGGAGCCTCATGAAGCTGGTCCGCCCCGTCCTGGGCGGCCTGATCGCCACGGCCCGGGCGCGCGCTACGGCCGTCGCCGGCGGCGTGGACGATCGCGACATCTCGCTCGGCACCATCGGAGTGCTGAGCGCCGGTTGCCTGCTGATGATCGCGTGGCTGCTGCGCGGGTTCATCCAGGGCACCCCTCTCGCCGCGTCGACCGGCTCGCTGGTGGTGGGCGGCGTGGTCTTCACTCTGGTGATCGGCGGCTTCGTCGCGACCGTCGCGGGTTACATGGCGGGATTGATCGGCGCCTCCAACAGCCCGGTGTCCGGCATCGGCATCCTGGCGACCGTCGTCGTGGCCCTCCTGCTGGCGGTGTTCTGGCAGCCCACGCTCGGCCCCGCCGCCACCCCCACGTGCATCGGCGCCCGGCGAAGCGCGACCTC
>JBEPVJ010000168.1:0-5469 GCA_041691095.1 Gemmatimonadales bacterium | reverse complement strand
GCCTTGACCCGGTTGCCGATTTCCGGGAGGTATTGTTTCTGCACCGCATCCTGCCACTGGGCGACCAGTGCGGGGAACGAAAGCCCGAGCACGCGCTGCAGCGCCGACTCGATGCCCCCGGCCGATCCCAGCTTGGTGATTTGCCCGATGGCCTCGTCGCCCCACCGACCACCGATGTATGCGACCAGCGCCTGGCCAAAGCGATAGGGGAAGACCCGGTAAAAGTCCTCGGGGCCGGGGAGCTTGCCTTCGAGGGCGGCATCCCGGAGCCACATCGCCGTGTTAGGGTCCACCGCGCCCAGCGAGAAATATTCCGCCATGCCCTCGCCGAACCAGAGCGGGGCATTCGCGGCGATGATGCCCTGCACGCCGCCGCCCACGCGTCCGCGCGACCAGATGTCGAACTGGAACTGGTGGGTCATTTCGTGCTGCAGCACGTGCTGGTCGTCTTCGTAGGAGCCGTCGAGCGGGAAAATGTTCCGGTGCCTGAGATAATCCGTGAAACCGCCGGTGCTCTCGTCGATTTCGCCGCCCGAGGTGTTGGTCTGCTGGAAGTCCGAGTGCGAGGCGTAGGGGATGATCGGCTTCCGCTCGTTGAACTCGTGGTTCAGCGCCTTGGAGAGTTTGGCGTAGGACCGCTCGGCCATTCGGGCGATGTCGAGCGCCGCTTCCCGCTCTGCGGGATAGTAGTAGACGTCGAAGTGCTCCGTCTGGATGATCTTGAAGTCGAAGCGACCGTACTGCACCTTGTTGCGCCCGAAATACTGGGCCGACAGGGTGGCGGGGACCAGGGCGAACAGCAGCATGGCTGCCATACCGATACGACGCGTCATGACGACTTCCTTTCGGCCGCGGGCACGAACCTCGGCGCGTCACTCCACAGCTTTTCGAGCTTGTAGAAGGCGCGGGCTTCTGGATGAAACAGGTGAACCACTACCTCATCGAAATCGAGCAGGACCCAGCGACCGCCCAGTCCCTCGACGTGATGCGCGCGGATGCCGTCGTCGGCGAGCCGGTCCACAACCGACTGCGCGATACCCCGTACATGCGCGTCGGAGGTACCGGATCCGATCACGAACCAGTCGATGGCGTCGTTCAGGCCTCGCAGATCCAGCGCGACGAGATCGCGTGCCTTGAGATCGTCGGCGGCGGCCAGCGCCTTGCTGACTACCGCGGTGGGCTCACCGGGCCGTGGCTCTGCGGCGCGCCGGCTCACTGCGGCGGTCTCCCCGGCCCATCCTCTACCTGCCAGCACACCGCCCAGGCCCCCGGACCGACGTGAGTGCCCAGAACGCCGGTTGCCAGCGAGACGAAACAGTCCCGCGGTGCGAAGGTGGCAACGAGCGCGCTGCGTATGCGTTCGGCGACGTCCGGGGCCTCGACATGGGCCACTCCGAATCGGACGACTTTTGGTCTGGGTGTGAGATTCTTTTCCACCAGCGCCAGCATTCGGGAGACGAGTGCCTCCCGCCCGCGGACGCGGTCTACGGGAACGATGCGTCCGTCCAGGTCGAGGCCCAGAATGGGCCGTACGTCCAGCATTCCTGCGAGCCATGCCTTGCCGCGCGACACCCTTCCTGACCGAATCAGGTTGTCGTACGTGTCTACCGTCAAATAGACACCCGACTGCGTGCGTACCCGCTCCAGCTCCTTCGCAATGTCCGACGCCCTCCATCCGGATTCAGCGAGCTCGGCTCCGCGCAATGCGAGCAGTCCGAGACAAAGGGATGCCGCCTTGCTGTCCACCAGGTGGATACGTTCGAGCCCGGCCGCCCGGATTGCCGCCTGTGCCGCTTGAAAGGTGCCCGACAGCGCCGAGCCGAGCAGGACCGCCACCACCTCTTCGGCCTCTTCGAGCGCCGACCGGAAAACCCGGATGAAATCTGCCGGGGTGGGCTGAGATGTCGTGGGCAACTGTCGGGCCGTGCGAAGCCGCCGATAGAACTCCTCCGGCTTCATGCCCACCCGATCCAGATGCACCTCATCGCCAAAGACGATCTGCAGCGGTACCAGCGCGATGTGATGCCGATCCAGAATCGCGTCGGGCAGGTCGGCCGAGGTATCGGTTACCAGGGCCACGGGGCGGCGTTGAAGATGGGAGAGCGCCCGATGTTGCGCCCGCATGTCGTCGGCCTTCCGGAAGGTCAGACTTCCCCACCGGCCGGCATGAGTAAAGACGGCTTCCGGGGTATCGGTATGCACATGGACCTTGAGGATGTCGCTGATCACGGCCACCACCACCGATCCCCCGAACTGATGCATCGCCGCCCGAACCTCATTGGCGGGGGGGAGCTGGTCTCCCCGCACGATGAATTCGGTGCAGAATTGGTAGTCCTGCTCGGCGGCCACCCTGGTCTCGGCGGCAGGGAAGGAGAACGAGGCCGGCGCCCCGGTTTCGGCGGGGAGGATGGGGTCGCCGGCGATATAGCGAACCACACCCTGGATCATGCGCATGAAGCCCATCCCTCCGGCATCGACCACCCCCGCCTCCTTGAGGACGGGGAGCAGGTCCGGGGTATGGGCCAGGGCGATCTCTCCTTCGTCCAGCATCCGGCGCATGCATTGGGCGATGTCGGGAGAATCGTGCGCGGCGCGCTCCGCCCCGGCAGCGGCTTCCCGCGCCACGGTGAGAATGGTGCCTTCCTTCGGCTGGTCGAGGGAGTTGCAGAGTGCCTCGGCACCACGGGAAAGGGCGTTGGCGATGACCGGCGCGGTGGCGGTCTCGAGGCGATCGAGGCCCTCGGAAAAGCCCATGAGGAAATGGGCCAGCATCATGCCCGAATTCCCCCGCGCCCCCAGCACCGCGCCCCTCGCCATGGCGGTAGCCGTGGCGGAAAGCGAGGCGTCGCCGAGTGCCCGGCAGGCGTCGGCGACGGCGCGGAGAGTCAGACTGAAATTGGTACCGGTGTCTCCATCTGGAACCGGAAAGACATTCAGCCGGTTGATTTCGTCACGGCCGGCAGCCACCCAATCGGCGGCCGCATACACCGCGAGCGCCAGACGGGGCCCATCGACATAGGCGATTCCGATCGCCACCTCGGCGTTATGCCGGCACGATCGTGACGGTCACCGTGGCGTGAACATCCGAGTGGAGCCGGATCGGCACCGCGTGCTCGCCGAGCTGCTTGATGGGATGGGCGAGCTCGATCTTTCGCTTGTCCACCGGATGGCCGGCCTTGGCCAGGCCGTCGGCAATATCCTGCGCGGTGATCGACCCGAAGAGCTTGTCGCCCTCTCCCGCCTTGGCCGGAATCGTGATCGACACTGCGCTAAGCGAGGAGGCCAGCGCCTGCGCCTCGTTGCGGTCATGTGCGGCGCGGGCGTCGCGGGACTTTGATTCCGCCTCGATGCGCTTCTTGTTGCCCGGCGTGGCCTCATATGCCAGCCCCTGCGGCAGCAGGAAATTGCGGGCGTATCCCGGCTTGACCTTGACCATCGCGCCGGCCTTGCCCAATGACTTCACGTCCTCGCGCAGAATCACTTCCATTGTGTCACGCTCCTCAGGGTGACGGGGGCGCTAGGCGCCCCCGAAAGTCGAGCCAGGTATCCGCCAGTCCGAGAACAGCGCAAATCGGCGAAGCCAGGCCTACCGCGATCACGCGGAGGGATGCCGGGGCCTGCTCGAAAATTGCCGCGATGATTGCCATACCGCGCACGGTGTACAGCCCGGCCCACACGATCAGGAGATTGGCCGCAACGATCCTGGCCATCGGGGGGAGCGGTAGCAGCAGCGGTCCGATGGTAAAGATAGCACCCCAAACCAGGTGGTCGTTGAACCGGAAATCCTTGAATCGCCCGGGTGGTTTGCCCAGCGGCCGGGCGGCGATCCGATGGTGCCACACCCACGCCAGGGCGCATCCCGCCATGGCCTGGAGCGCCAGCATGCCGGGCATCAACCGGGCTGCCTTGGGTGCGACTTCCCGGGCTTGCTGGAGGAACAGCTGAACGTCGGGATCGGAAGGGCGGGAGTCGGCCCAGGCCTGGTAAATGTCCCGCATGATCGCCGTGAACGCCGTCTCCACATCGGCCCAGGTGACGCCATACGCCGTGCCCCAGACCAGCAGACCGGCCAAGGTGAATACCAGCGCCAGCGACAGACGGGTCACCAGGGACCGCGCGCCGCGGAGCGAGAGCAGCACGAACGCTCCGCTCATGATCAAGCCGCCGGTGCGCAGCAGCTGTGGTACCAGGGTCTGATCGCCCACCAGGGCTAGCGCGACGCCCACACCGCCCAGGAAGAGCCAGAGAAGCTCGCGGGTTGAACCGGGGCGAGAGAGCAGGGTCAACAGCACGAACGGGCCCAACAAATAGAGCGACGGCGCCAGCAGCAGATACGCCGCCAGCACCGCCGCCGCGCCGAGGCTGGCGCGGCGCCCGGGAACGGGCGCCGCCCCGGCGGTCATCAGCCCCGATAGCCCTTGATATAGGGCAGCAGCGCCAGAAATCGGGCGCGCTTGATGGCCACCTGAAGCTGCCGCTGGTGCCGGGCTGACACGCCCGACAGCCGGCGCGGCAGGATCTTCCCGCGCTCGCTGATAAACCGCGACAGCAGCTTCTCGTCCTTGTAGTCGATGATTCGGATGCGGAGCTCGGCGATTGGATCGCCCTTCTTCTGGCGGCTCACTCTTCCTCCTCGTACTCGGACTTGGCGACAGCGGCCTGCGCGGGAGTCGGCGGCTCTTCGTTCAGCACGATCAGGTGGCGCATGACGCCATCATCGAGCTTGACGGCCCGCTCGAACTCCGGCAGCGCGGTGGCTTCCGCGGTGAAATTGGCGACGACGTAGTGCCCGGTGTCCTTCTTGTTGATCGGATAGGACAGAGTGCGCTTCCCCCAATGATTCAGCTGCACGGCTTCTGCACCGGGCGCCTGCACCAACGCGTGGAATTGGTTGAGCTTCTGGTTGATGGTCTCTTCGTCCAGGGCAGGATCGAAGATATAGACCACCTCGTACGGACGAGTCATGACACCTTCCTTTGGTCGTAAGCGCCCGGTACCTGGTGTGGGACCCGGGAGGAGATATGTGAGCCGCAAAGGTAGTCGGGTGAGGGGGTTATGGCTAGGAGAGAACCTCTTACCTTTCGCGCATGCGCCTCGACTCGATCCAGGTGGGGCAGACCCGCATGTACGGCATCCAGGGATCGACTGATCCTTTGGAGCATCCCTGGACCAGTGCGATCAAGAAAGAGCCGGTGGACGGGCAGATGTGGGCCGGGCGAGAAGGCCTCTCCGGAGACCACCAGTATGACCGCCGGCATCATGGCGGTCCCGAACGGGCGCTGCTCATGTATTCCGCCGAGCACTACCCGCGCTGGCGCGGAGAGTGGGGCCGCAAGGACGTGGGTCCCGGCGCCTACGAGGTGCGAGAGCCTCGTCACCGGCTTCTCGCTGGTCGCCACTCCCTGGCCGGGCGAACGGGACAGGTCGGGTTCGCTCACTCCCACGGCTCAAAGCGGAATTCCACGTATT
>JBEPVJ010000167.1:0-5481 GCA_041691095.1 Gemmatimonadales bacterium | reverse complement strand
AGGGCCCCCGCGCGGCGCAGCACGTCGTCGCGGACCAGGCCGAACCGGCCCGGCCTGAGCCCCACCCCGCAGTCGGTGCGCGCCAGCTGAACCTGCAATCCGGTCGCCCGGACGTTTTCCCCGGCGAGCGCGAGAGCCGACGCCGAAAGGTCGGTTCCGACCACCCGGTCGAACGACCCTTCCTGCGCCAAAGAGAGCGCGAGACATCCGGAGCCGGTACCGATGTCGAGCGCGCAACCGCTGCTTACCCGCTCCAGTGCGATGTCTATCAATCCTTCGGTTTCCGGCCGAGGGATCAGCGCCCTGTGATCGGAGCGGAGCTCGAGGTTCCGGAAGCCGGCACGTCCGAGCACATAGGCGATCGGCTCGCCCGCGGCGCGGCGGGCCACCGCCTCTCGAAAAGCCGGGATCGCATCGAGAGAAGCCCCGCGCTCGCGTCCGAGAAACGCTTCTCCCGGATTGGTGCGAGTCAGCCAGGCCCAGAGCCGGTTGGCTTCACGGCGTGGCTTCACCACGCGCGCAGCCTTGAGCGCTACGGTCGCCTCGTCGAAGAGGTCGGCGATGGTCACCCGCGGGTCAGAGCCCAACCAATTCCTCCCGGCTGGCCATCCGCAACGCCTTGATCAGATCCTCGAGATCTCCATCCATGGTGCCCGGAAGGTTGTGCACCGAAAAATTGATCCGGTGGTCGGTCACCCGGCTCTGCGGATAGTTGTAGGTACGGATCTTCGCGGAACGATCGCCGGTGCCGACCTGCGCTTTCCGATCCCGGGCGCGCGCCGATTCCTGGTCGGCGATCATCTTGTCGAGAATCCGGGAGCGGAGTACGGACATCGCCTTGATCTTGTTCTGGAGCTGCGATTTCTGATCCTGCTGCTGCACGACGGTCCCGGTGGGCAGATGGGTGATCCGTACGGCGCTGTCGGTGGTGTTCACGCTCTGGCCGCCGGGGCCGCCGGATCGGAAGACGTCAATGCGAAGATCGTTGGGCTCGATCTTGACGTCCACTTCCTGCGCTTCGGGCAGCACCGCGACCGTGGCGGCAGAGGTGTGAATGCGCCCCTGCGATTCGGTGGCCGGCACCCGCTGCACCCGGTGCACGCCCGATTCGCGCCGGAAGAGTCCGTATGCGTCGGGACCGCGAATCGCGACGATGGCTTCCTTTACACCACCAAGCGTGGCGTCGCTCATCGTCAGCGGCTCGACCCGGAGCCCGCGCCGTTCCGCGAACCGCGTGTACATACGCAGCAGGTCGGCGGCAAAGAGCGCCGCCTCGTCCCCGCCGGTGCCGGCGCGGATCTCGACGATGGCATCCCGGTCCTCAAGTGGATCCCGTGGAACGAGCAGGTCTTCGAGCTCGTGCTCGATCGCTTCGATCTCGGAGGGAAGGCGGTCGAGGTCGGCCTTGACCAGGGCAACGAGCTCGGGATCGGCCTCATCGGCCAGCTCCCGGGCCTGGCTCAAGTCGTCCTTGCATCGGGTCAGTCGTTCGGCGGCGCGGACGATGGGCTGGAGGCGGGAATGCTCGCGGCCAAGGGCGGAGAAACGCTCCGCGTCCTTGGCCGCTGACGGGTCTGATAACGCGGCCGCGACCTCCGCCGCCCGCGCGAGCGCTTGGCGGAGTCGGGCCTCCACAGCTTACTGCGCGGGCGCCGGGGCTGCCTGCTCCGAGCCATACTTCCGGCGGAAGCGGTCCACTCGTCCGGCGGTATCCATCAGCCGCTGCTTGCCGGTGAAATACGGATGGCAGGCATTGCAGACTTCGACGTGGATCGCCGAGGCAGTACTGCGGGTCTCGAACTTGTTCCCACAGGCGCACATCGCTTCGATCGTGCGATACATGGGATGGGCTTTGGGCTTCACGGTACACACTCCAGAGTTCGTAAGTCGTTGTGAGCCATACAATTTAGCCAAAGGGACCCGACAAGGCAACGGGGCCGATATTCCGGGCCCTTGACGGCGCGGGACACGGCTGCCCACACTACCGCTGACCCTGGGCCCGAGGAGACATGGCGCTCGATCCCCTGCAGGTGCTTCGGGCGGTTCCGCTCTTTCACAAAGTGCCGGAGGGCGAGCTGGCCGCGCTGGCGCGGCTGGTCCGGGAACGGCGGCACTCCCGGGGGAGCATGATTCTCTCTCAGGGGGACCAGGGCGACACGCTCTTTCTGATCCAGAGCGGCCAGGTCAAGGTGACGGTAGCGTCCGAAGATGGGCGCGAGATCATTCTCTCGGTCCTCGGTGCCGGTAATTTTTTCGGCGAGCTGGCGCTTCTGGACGACGAGCCCCGCTCGGCCCACGTCATCGCGATGGAGGACACGCTGCTGCTGCAGCTTCGTCGAGAGGACTTTCACAGCCGGCTCGAGCTTTCCCCGGCGCTCTCGGTCGCCCTGCTGCGGGAGCTTTCCCAGCGGCTGCGCCGGGCCGACGATACCATCACCAGCCTCATGCTGCTGGACGTGAACGGTCGGATCGCCAACCTGCTGCTCGAGCTGGCGCGGGAAGAAGGCGGAGACGTCGGCATCCGCATCACCCGTCGGCTGACTCATGCCTCGCTGGGCCAGATGGTCGGGACCAGCCGCGAGTCGGTCTCGCGCACCCTGAGAAGCCTGGTGCTGCGCAAGGTGATTTCGGTGAGCCGGCGGGAGACGGTGCTGCTGGATCCTGCTGCGCTGCGCCGGGCCGCGCAGCGCAACATCTGACCCGCACTGTATTTCGGCAAGCATTCAAGGAGGAACCCATGATCCGGACGACTCGTACCGCCGCGATGGCGGCCCTGCTGGCGATGCTCGCGACGGTACCGGCCCGTGGCCAGGATGCCCGGCCCGGGGTCGCCGTGCTGTCGTTCGAAAACGGCGGCAGCTATGGCAAGGACAAGGAGGATTTCGACGCCCTGCGAAAGGGCATCGCCGCGATGCTCATCAGCGAGCTGGCCCAGAATCCCAATGTCCGCCTGGTGGACCGCAGCGACGTGCAGCGCCTCCTCGATGGGGCGGGCGCTGCGGTGGCGGATCGGATCGACCTCGAGACCGCGACAAAAATCGGCAAACAGGTGAACGCGCGATACATGATCGCCGGGTCGTTCATCGATTTGTACGGAGACTTCCGGGTCGATGCCCGCATCATCGACGTGGAGACCGGGGAGATCCTCAAGGTGGTGCGCAGCGATCCCAAGCTGCGGGACCGGCGGGATATGGCGCGGATGATTCAGTCGGTGGCGGAGCGGATCACCGTCGACGCGAAGCTGCCCCCGCTGCCGGCCGGCACCGCGCAGCGGCCGGCGGTGCCGACCGAGGCACTGGCGTTCTTCAGCCGCGCATTGCTCTACCAGGACCGGGGGGACAAGGCGAAGGCGGTGGAGTACTACCAGAAGGCACTGGGCGTGTTTCCGGGTTACCGGGAAGCGAGCGACGGCCTCAAGAAGGCGCGGGGGAGCTGACCCGCCGGCGGGGTAAGAGCCCGAGCAGCACGCCGGCGTGGATCGGCAGCGCCAGGGCGATGAGCTCGAGGTTCGACTGGTAGAACGCCGGCAACGCCTTGAGCAACAGCTCCACTGCCGCCAGCAGCCACACCGCCAGAGCCAGCCGCCGGGCCGGCTTTCCCGCCCACGCCTTGCCGCGCACCGCCGACGGCAGCACTACGGCCAGCGCCAGCGCGAGCAGATTGAACAGCAGGATATTTTCGTTGTGGTGCGCCACCATGTGGCTGCTGAACGCCCAGAGCCAGGTCAGTACCGCCCCCAGTACGCCGGCACCCAGGGCCCACAAAGTGCCGATCGCCAGGAACGCCCAGCGTCTGGCGCCGAGCCGGACGGACTCGCCCCCGTCCGCGTCAGGTCGTCCCAGCCACGCCAGCAGGCCCCCAAGCAGGAGGCCGGTAACCAGGTAGCGGAGGGTCAAGTGATCGGGTCGCAGCGGCACCGGATAGCGGCCGCCCGCATTCAGCACACGCTCCCGCTTGACGACCGGATGGGCCATGCCGTCCGGCCCCATGACCGCAATGCTGTCCAGATGCTCACGGAGGCGGATGGGCAGGAACATCTGCTCCCACCGGGACATTTCGTGGTCCACCGGTTGTCCCAGCCCGATCATCAGCCCGCTATAGAGGTAGATATTGTGCTGATCGAGCCGCCGGGTCTCGTCCCGCCAGGTAAAGCCGGACGGGGCGGCGCCATAGCGCGCGATCGGGCCTCCCAGGACCTTGTCCAGCGCATCCCGGATCCGGGTCGAGCAGTTGTCGCGGTAGTAGTCGTAGGCATAACCCGCGTTCTCCGGGCGGATATTCCAAAGCAGAAAGTCCTGCAGCGCGGCGCGCTGGGTCGGGGTGAGCTCGAGCTCCTGGGCCCACACCTTGCGGCCTTCCCGGCTGTAGAAATCCACGACCCGCGCCACGTCGGTGGTCTCCCCCATGGAGTACCACATCCTGCCCTGGGCAAAATGAACGAAGAAATTCGGCGCGTTGAAGTCGAAGCGGCCCCAGTCGTAGAGATGGTCGGTGCCGGCGACGCTGTCGTGAACCCAGATGCCGTTGTGCCCGAACCGCTCCCAGACTTCGCCCCCGGTCTCGAACGTCAGGAGGGTGACGGTGAGCTCGGCGCCTGGCTCGACGGGGAGCGGGGAGCGGAGAACGGGGAGCGGTGCCTGAAATGCAACCAGGATCGATGCCAAGGCGAGAAGGGTCACAGCGCCACGTCCTTGCCCGCCTCCGCCGATTGGTAGATCGCCTCCAGCACCTTGAGCATGGTGATGTGCTCAGTGAGCTTGGGTGCTTCGGCCTCGCCCGAGACGGCCGCCAGAAAGTGCGCCCACTGGGCCCGGAATGAAGCGGTGAAGGAGTTTTCCCGTGAAAAACTTCCCGTCGGCGACACATCGTGAGGCATGCCGTTGAGCTCTTTCCAGACGTGCAGCGGGTTAATGCCGGCGGTGCCCTTGGATCCGCGGATCCCGACCCCGAACCGCTCCCCCGCTCCGATGTGGCGCCAGGTCACGTCGACGAAAATCGACGGGCCGTTCTCGCAGACCACGTAGGCGCTCCCCGACTGCTCCACCCCCCGCTCGCCACGCGGCTTGGTGAGTGCCGCGCTGACCCGAGCCGGCACCGGATTCCCGCAGAGCCAGAAACAGAGATCCAGCATAGTCAGGCCCAGATCGAGCATCGCCCCCCCGCCCGCCTCGTCCTTGCGCTGCCGCCAGCTTAGCGGGGCCCGGGCAAACCGGGCCACGTGCCAGCTCGAGCGCACGCTGTCGATCTCTCCCAGCTCCCCACTCTGGACGAAGCTGCGGACCGCCTGGGCGTCGGGACGAAAGCGGTGGGTCATGCCCACCATGACCACCTTGCCGCGTTTCTCGGCGGCCCGCGCGATGCGCTGCGCACCGGCCGGGCTCATCGCCAGCGGCTTCTCGACCAGCACATGGACGTTGGCGGTCAGCGCCGCCTGGATGTGGTCTTCGTGCAAATGGTTCGGCGTGGCGATCAGGAGTGCGT
>JBEPVJ010000166.1:0-5509 GCA_041691095.1 Gemmatimonadales bacterium | reverse complement strand
GCATTGTAGACATACGCAGGAGTGCCCGCCGTGCGGGCAATCGTCTCCAGCGAGACGCCCCCTAACAGCAGCGCGCCGTTTTCGGCGCGCGTCAGGCCTGCATCGGCATAGAGCCGTCCTCGCCGGCCCTCCCCCTCAGGTCGAGGTCCGATGTGCCCGGCAATCGTCATCAGTAGGCCTTGGCCCAGACGACTTCGGCCACCGCCGGCCGCCCGGTCCAGATGCAGGTGGTCGGGGCGACGGGCGAGCGAAACTCGAGATCGGGAATGACTCGGATCGTGGCCTTGGTCTGCTCCTTGATCTCGGCCTCGACCGCGGGATCGCCGCACCATCCGGCGTACACGAACCCACCGGTGCCCTGGAGGAAATCGATGAATTCCTGCTTGGACTTGGGTCCGCGGAGCGACGCGGCCTCGCGCCTGGCCTTGGCCGCCTCGAAGAGAGCCGACTGCATCGCGTCCATCTCCTTGCGGAGGCGCTCGGGGAGCCCGGCCACCGGCACCGGCTCCTTGGGACCCCCGGTACGTCGCGCCAGCATCACGGTCTGATTGGCGAGATCCCTGGGACCCAGCTCCAGCCGAAGCGGCACTCCGCGGCCTTCCCACTCATAGTACTTGGCGCCTGGCTTCATGCCCTGGCGGCGGTCGACATGGACCCTGATTCCGCCGGCCCGAAGGTCTCGCGCCATCAGGTCGGCGGCTTCCAGCACCCGCGCAAGCTCTTCATCGGTCTTCCAGATCGGCACGACCACCACCTGCCACTGAGCCAGACGCGGCGGGCAGATGAGGCCGTTGTCGTCTCCGTGGGTCATAATTAACCCGCCAACCAGTCGGGTCGACACCCCCCAGGAGGTGCTCCAGACGTGATCCAGGCCACCCTCGGCCGTCTGGAACGTGACGTCGAATGCCCTGGCGAAATTCTGGCCCAGGTTATGGCTTGTCCCGGCCTGCAGCGCCTTGTTGTCCTGCATCAGCGCTTCGCAGGCGTAGGTTCGGAGCGCGCCGGCGAATTTTTCACTGTCGGTCTTGCGACCGGTCAGCACCGGCATCGCCATCCACTCCTCCATGAAGGTGCGGTAGACGCCCAGCATGCGGATGGTCTCTTCCTCGGCCTCCTGCTCCGTCGCATGCGCGGTATGCCCCTCCTGCCAGAGGAACTCCGTGGTACGCAGGAAGAGCCGAGTCCGGAGCTCCCAGCGGACCACGTTGGCCCACTGGTTGATCAGCAGGGGGAGGTCGCGCCAGCTCTGAATCCACTTGGAGAACATCGCGTAGATGATGGTCTCCGAGGTGGGCCGAATCACCAGCGGCTCCTCGAGCTCCTTCCCTCCTCCATGGGTGACCACCGCGAGCTCGGGCGCGAAGCCCTCGACGTGCTCCGCCTCCTTGCTCAGGAAGCTTTGGGGAATGAAGAGAGGGAAATAGGCGTTCTGGTGGCCGGTGTCCTTGAACATTCGGTCCAGGGCGCGCTGCATCTCTTCCCAGATGGCATACCCATTGGGCCGAATGACCATGCATCCGCGCACCGGACTGTAGTCCGCCAGCTCGGCCTTCATGATCAATTCGTTATACCAGGCACTGAAGTCCGCGGCCCGGGTGGTCAGAGCCTTGTTGTCAGCCATTGGGTGGTCGGGGGGTGAGAGATGAATGGTGGGCGGTTCGATCACCCGCCAGTTGGGCCTTGAGCAGTCCCGCGAGCTCGGAGACGCGAACTTCCTGTTGCGATCCCGCCGAAAGATCCTTGAGCACCGCCGCGTCGCGGGAGCGCTCCTCCGGCCCGAGCACGACGGCAAAGCGGGCCCGGCGGGCGTCAGCCAGCTTGAGCTGCTTCCCCATCTTGTCGTCTGCGAGGGCATACTCGACCCGGAGGCCCGCGTCCCGCAGATCGTGCGAGAGCCGCAGCGCCGATGGACGATCCGCAGACGTCACCGACACGACGAAGATTTCGGCGCCGGTGGGCGCGGTGGGCACCAGGCCGCGTTCCTTCAGCAGCTCGCCGAGTACCACGTCGCCCATCCCGAAACCAAGGGCGGGCAGGTCGACGCCGCCGATCTGCTCCAGCAGCTTGTCGTAGCGCCCGCCGCCGCAAATGGCCCGCAGCGAGCGCTGGGCGTCGAACAGCTCGAAGACGGTCCCGGTGTAATACGCCAGCCCGCGAACGATGGTCAGATCGAGATCCAGGAAGTCCGCGAGACCCATGGCCTCGAGCGCCGCGAGCGTTTCCTGCAGCGGCTGGCCGGCCTGAGCAGCGGAGGGAAATCGCTCTTCCAGGTCGGTCCAGGTTCGCACCTGTGGCAGCGATTCGAGCGCCGCGATGGCCTCATCCGAGGCGCCTGATTCTGCTAGTGCCTTCCGGCGCGGGGCGTACTCGGACCGCCCCAGCTTGTCGAGCGCCTCGAATGCGAGCGTCTGGCGCTGAGCGCCGATGCCTATCTCCTCGAGAAGCACCGCCAGCAGTCGGCGATCCGATACCCTGACCCGCACATCGGCCGCCGTGAGCCCGAGGGCCCGCATGACGTCGATGGCGAGCCCGATGATCTCGGCATCGGCTGAAGGCCCCGACTCGCCGACCAGATCGCAATTGAGCTGGAAGTGCTCCCGCAGCCTGCCCCGCTGTTGTCGCTCGTAGCGGAAGAGCTGCGGTATGGAGAACCAGCGAATCGGCTTCCGAAGGCCGTTGGCCCGTTCGGACACCATTCGCGCCAGGGTCGGCGTCATTTCCGGGCGAAGCGCTACCTCGCGCCCACCCTTGTCGGTGAAATGATAGAGCTGGGTCACGATCTCCGGACCGCTCTTTTCTGTGTAGAGATCGAGCGCCTCAAGCGGCGGGCCGTCGTATTCCTCGAAACCGTAGCTGCGAGAGACCGAGCGCATGGCCGCGAAGATGTGGGCCCTGAGGGCGAACTCCTCCGGGAAAAAATCCCGGAATCCGGGCAGCGCCTTGTGCTCCATCGGGATAAGATAATCAGCTTAAGCCCTGACCGATAATGACTTTAAGCCGTCGCGCCGGCCATCAAACCGGCGAAAGCCCAGCCACCTCCATCACGTCACCGACGGTGTGAAATGACCCCGTGACGAGCACCGTGCCGGCATCGTGCTGCACTTCGCGGAGTGCGCGTTGGAAATCCGGCTCAAGCCGCCAGATGGCGTGCGCCGGAGGCCGGGCCGGATCCTGGAGCCAGCGCCGCAGCCACTCCACGTCCCACCGGCGTCCTTCCGCGCTGGGAGTCACGGTGAGAATGCCCCGGTCCACCACCCGGTCCAGCTGCACCAGCATCTCCGGCCACGCCTTGTCTCCCAGAATCGATACCAGCGCATGGACCGGCCGAGGCGGGTCGAGCGCCTCGATGGCCCGGCACAGCGCCGCGACGCCGTCCGGGTTATGTGCGACGTCGAAGAGCCACTTGCCCCGCCGGTCCAGACGGCCGGGCACCTGCGTCGTCGCGAACCCACGCTGCACGGCGGCGCCATCGGGTCGATAACGATCGGGGAGCGCCTCGAGAACCGCGCGCGCCACCGCGGCATTGCGCCGCTGGTGCGCGCCCAGGAGTGAGAGCCGATCGAGGTAGAGCGCCTCGGCAGGAACGACCCTGATATCCGCCCGGGCACCCGGCTCCACCTCGGCGACCGCCCGCTCCGCCTCCGACCGCAGTACATCGACGATGGCCGGCCGGGTCTCTCCGATGACGAAGGGCGCATTCGGCTTTGCGATCCAGGCCTTTTCCCGTGCAATCGCTTCGAGGGACTCTCCGAGATATTTCTGGTGATCCATTTCGATCTTGGTCACCACGCTCGCGATGGGCCGTACGACGTTGGTGCTGTCGAGCCGCCCGCCCAATCCCACCTCGATCACTCCGATCTCGGCGCCCCGCGCGGCGATATCGGCGAACGCCATTGCCGTCGTGGTCTCGAAAAAGGTCGCGCCCAGCGCGTCGGCGAGGGGCTTGAGCCGCGTGGTCCACCCGGCCACTGCCGCTTCACCGATCGGCACCTGGTCCACCATAACCCGCTCGCGGAACGAGACCAGGTGCGGTGACGTGTAGGTCCCCACCCTGAACCCCTCCGAGCGGAGCGCCGCAGCCACCAGCGCGGTGACGCTCCCCTTTCCGTTGGTGCCGCCGACATGCACCACGGGAATGAGGGTATGCGGATTGCCGATTTCCGCGAGCAGGGCGCGGGTGGTGTCCAGGCCGAATTTGATCTGAGTGATGCGCGGGTAGAGATACGCCAGCGCGTCGGAATAGGAGAGCGACATGAAGAGGTGAGGGCCGCACCCGCGGCGCTCCAACGGCAGCTACTCCGCCGCGACGCCCTTCGCGGTGAGCGGCGAGGCGCCCTGGCCCAGCATGTGCCGCAGCAGCCGCGCCGTGGTCTCCCTCAGCGAGCCGCGCGGGACCACCTCGTCGATCTGACCATGCTCCAGCAGGAATTCTGCAGTCTGGAATCCTTCGGGAAGGTCCTGGCCGATGGTCTGCTTGATCACCCGCTGCCCGGCAAAGCCGATCACCGCGCCCGGCTCCGCCAGGATCGCATCGCCCTGCATGGCGAAGGACGCCGATACGCCCCCGGTCGTGGGATCGGTGAGCACGGTGATGAACGGGATGGCGTCCGACTTGAGTTGCCCGATCGCGGCCGAGGTCTTGGCCATCTGCATCAGGGAGAGCACCCCTTCCTGCATGCGGGCCCCCCCGGAGGTGCAGATCAGCACCAGCGGCAGGCGCTTGTCGGCAGAACGACGGGCCAGTCGAGCCACCTTCTCTCCCACAACCGATCCCATCGACCCGCCCATGAAGCTGAAATTCATCGCGCCGAGGTGGTACGGAAGTCCATCCAGCTTGCCGAAACCGGTGTAAATCGCGTCAGAGCCACCCGCCTTCTTCTCGGCGGCCACCAGGCGCTCGGCATAATTCTCGAATTTGAGGGGGTCCTGCGATCGGAGCCCGGCGAACAGCTCGCGCCAGGTGCCGGCATCGGTCATCAGCTCGACGTATTCCTCAGCCGTGAAGCGCCGATGGTGCCCGCACTCCGCGCAAACGTTGAGCGCGCTGTCGAAGCGCTCTCGGATGTCGACGTGGCCGCAATTCTCGCAGCGCTCCCAGGCATCCTTCGGAATCTCCAGCTTGACACGCTGTGAGATCCTGGGTTTGCGCTCCTTCTTGAACCACGCCATCACGGCCATAGGTCGAGGGTGAAGGGGAAGAACCGATCAATCTGGCGCAATCCTTCGCACATCGCCAGTCCTTGACACGTAAGTCATTGTCAGGCATCGGCATAGCCACTTAATCTCGAGTCCCACGCCACCCGAAGGACCAGTCCGACTGCCAATGCGCTCACCAGAAGGAACGAACCCCCATAAGAGAAAAATGGAAGCGGAATGCCGGTAATCGGCATGACGTTGATGGTCATCCCCACGTTTTCGAACAGGTGGGTGAAGAACAATCCCAGGATGCCGTAGACAACCAGACTCGAAAATGGATCGGTTGCCCGGCGCGCGACCCGCAAGGCGGTCG
>JBEPVJ010000165.1:0-5515 GCA_041691095.1 Gemmatimonadales bacterium | reverse complement strand
CGCTGTCACTCCTGCTGGTCTTCGGCATCGCATTCGCCATCGCGGCGGCCTCGAGCCGTGCGCTGGGTCTGTCGCTCCGCTTGCTGGGGCTGTTCATCGCCGCGCACATCGCCGTGATCATGCTGCGGCCCGGCACCAATCTCCTCTGGAGCGTGGCGAGCGCCCTGGGCACCTCTCCTGGTCCACTCGCACCGCTGGGCGGGCGCTGGATGTTGATCGATGTCTAGGACCCTGCTGCGCTGGATCCTGCTCGCTGCCATACCGACCGGCGTGATGCATGCGCAAGATGCCGCCGCGTGGCGCGACTCGCTGGCCCATATAGGCACCGAGATCGCGGCGCTCCGCGATTCTCTGGTGGACCGGGACTCGACGGTGGTGGAGGTCGCCCGCATCGGCGGCCTGGTGCTGAGTGCCACTCCCGCCAACCGGGCCGTGGCCACCCGGGCCTTCGAGGCATTTCTCATCGAGCGAGCCCGCTGGTTCGGCACATCGGTTCCGTCACCCAGCGGCTTCCGGCTGGTGATGAATATTCTTCCGGAGCGCAGCATCTTCACGCGCTTCGGGAATCTCAAGAGAGAAGCGCGCCTTGTCCTGACCGGACTCCCCGACACGGCGGACGCGGTCCGCACCGAGCGCGGCACCACGACAAAGGATCTTGGCGTTCAGCTGCTGAACGGCTTCTCGGAAATGATGTTCCTCACCCTGGGCGCGGCCACCAGCCAGTGGCTCGGCAATTCCCCGCCGTTTCAGATGAGTGAGCACGAGCGTCGCGGCCTGGCGATGTACATGATCATGACCTCCACCGGCAAGGCCGAACGAGGCTGTGTGAGCGGAGACCTGGCCACCTGCGCCTACTCGCTGGGATTGCGCACTGCGCCATCGAGCGATCTCACCGATGCGTTCCCTACTATGGTCCGGGCTGATCGCTTTCTCCCCGCACTCGAGATCGGTGGCGCGGGCGCGTGGGGCCGTGTCGCGGCGGTACGCCCCGCTCGCGCCGAGGAGGCGCTCACACTGGCCTCCGGTCTCAGCGCCGACTCGCTGCTGACGCGGTGGCGAGCCGGCATGCTCGCTCTCAAGCCCGATGTCGGGCCAATGCCGCCCGAAAGTGCACTACTCGCCGCCGGGTGGGTGGGCGTGATCCTGCTCGGCACCCTGGGAGTGTCCCGATGGCGCTGAGGACCCGATGGCTCGTGGTCGGAGCGGTAGTGGTGATCTCGCTGCTCTACCCCTTTCTCAAAACCGGCAAGGAGAACCAGCCAACCGAAACGGACCTCCGGGTGGACCGCCTGGCGCTGCTCCATCAGCGAGAAGGCGAGGCCGGGGCGCGAATGGTGGCCCTCACCGAGCGAGACTCCGGCGCGATTCCCGCGGCGGGCAACGCGGTCGCAGGCATTCCTACGATTCGATTTCGGGGATTCCCGGCCAACGCCACAGCGCCGATCGCGTCAGAAGTGATCCACCGCCTCTGGCAGCAGCTCGGAACAACCGATTCAGCCGCGCGGGTTACGCTGCTGATCTACAACGCCGCGGAATTTCGCCGGGACCGGATCTGGACCTACGGCGGAGCATATATCTCGCTCGGAGCCGACGGTCCCACCTGCGTCGCGATGATATCGGGTGGCGTGGTAGCGGACGGATCGGTATGGGTAGGAAAGGAAGGCGTCGAGCAGGTGCTGGCGCCTTGCGCGCTGCTCGCGGGGTTTGGCGCGCCCGGACCGTCCATTTCCCAGTGGCTGGTCAACACCCGTTACGCGGGCGCGGCTTCGATTGCGTGGCTCGGTCGGAACAAGAGCTTCATCGATGGCCAGGGCGCCCCGCCCTGGATGGGGGCGTGGCAGCGGGACATGGCCGAGCCGACCAGCGGGCTCGCATCCATCAGCATCCTGACCCGACAGGTCGCCGGGCTGCTGAGTCCGCCCTATGAGCTCGGTGCCTACGGTCTGCGCTGTACCGAGGGGTATTTCCCCTCGTGCCGTCGCGGCATCCTCGACTCCACCGCGATATCGCGGACCATGGGCGGGCTCCCGTCCGATCTCACCTTCTCGTGGTCTCTCATGGACCGGCCCACCGGCTGGACCCTCACCACCCCGATGCCGCCCGGGGAGTCGTGGCTCTCCGACCTGATCCGCGACCAGGGGCGCGACAAGTTCGCGCAGTTCTGGAAGTCCTCCGCGCCTTTCGAGCAGGCCTTCCAGAACGCTTTCGGTGAGGACCTCGGCGCCTGGACCCAGCGCTGGTCGGTGCGCCAGTGGGAGAATTCCTGGTCCGAGAAATATCGGGGCTCGCCCAGGATACTCGGCGCGACGATGGAACCGTCGTGGCCCCTGCTCGCGCTTGGCTGGACCGGAGTCTTGGTGCTGCTGACCGCTCTAGTGGCGCAGCGGAGACAGATCACGTGAGGCGGCTACTCGCGGCGCTGCTCGCCCCGGCGCTTGGCTGCGCGAGAACGACGCCACCTACTCCCGTTGTTCCCGAATGGACTATCTCCGGGTCGCCCACGCTCACTATCGGCGCGTACGACGCGGAACCGGGGCACGAGCTCGCGACCGTCAGCGGCGCACGGATGGAGCACGGCGTTATCGTGATTGCGAACAGCGGGGCGCACGAGCTGCAAAGCTTCGACTCGACCGGCAAGCTGCTCGGATTCATCGGCAGACAAGGCCAGGGGCCGGGCGAGTTTCTCGGAGTGCTCCGCCTGTCCCCTGCGCCAGGAGACTCTCTCTACGTTTTCGACAGCGACGCTCACCGCTGGTCAGAGCACGACTATCGCGGCAACTATGGGCGCAATCTCCCGGGAGGAGCCGCGGCCCTCGCCAGCTCGGTGTGGCCCTACCATCGGATCCTGGTGCGAAGCAGTGCGGGAACGCCGGTGCCCGCGTGGGTCCTCACGCTGCTCGATAGCCTCCCTGAAGCGAAGCCGGGCTCAGCGGCTCGCCAGGCGGTCATGGACGACCTTGGATTTCTCTGGCTACAGGACTCCTTGTCCAGAAGCTGGACGATTCACGGAAATGCAGCGCAGCCGGCGGGCCGAGCGGTGCTGCCGGCAGGGTTTGCCCTCCTCCAGCTGGGCCCGGACTTCATCGTGGGCATCGAGCACGATAGCTCGGAGCAGGAGCTGGTCCGGGTCTATCATCTTGGTCGGCCAAAGGGTCAGTCCATGCCTCCGGCGTTGCCGGCAGGCACCATAGGCTATGGGGACTCCGCGGCTCGGCTGAGAATGATCGCCGACGCAAGCGGCATCGTGATGGCACAGGAGATGTTTTTCAGCAATCACGCATCGTACACGGGGAGTATCGACAGCCTGGGTGCAAAGCTCGCTTCCGGCGCCGAGCTGGTGCTCACGGCCGGCGATAAGCGACACTGGGCCGGACTCATATACGACCGGCAGACGCACACGACGTGCGCGCTGTCGGTCGGGTTTGCCCCTGACGGCTGGCTTGACGGCAGCCCGTTCTGCGGGAGATAGCAGCGCCCTCGGTCTCTGGCGAAACCGCCCTCCCGGGATAGCTTTTGGGCATGAAAGCCCAACTCAACGAGCCCGAACGCCTCGAGCAGCAGATCGCCGAGGTCGAGCGAACCATTATCGTCGTCCGCTACCTTTCCCTCGGACTGGTGGCCGCGGGCCTCATCGTCGGCCTCCTCGGTGCCGTCAAGTTTACCACCGGTCTCGACGATCTCTCCCGCATGGGCAGCTACCTCCAGGGAACCACCGGCACGCTCTGGGGCCTGGCCGGCCTGACGCTGGTATATGTCGCCTTCCTGGGCCAGCAGCTCCAAATCCTCCATCAGAAGGAGGATCTTCGGCTCACCCGCGAAGCCTTCAAGCAGCAGCAGGCCGAGATGGAGCTGCAGACTGAGGAGTTCGAGAACCAGCGGTTCGACACGACCTTCTTCGCATTGCTGGGCGCGCACCAGGACCTGGTCAAGAGCAGCGAGATCGACACCGGCCGCGGTCCCCGGGCCGGCGCGGAGGCGTTCAACATGCTGCTGGCTCGGATCTCGGAGCGCTACCACGAGGCGCGGTCCCGGGATGCGGCCACTCCCTCGCTGGAGCAGGCCAGGCGTATCTATCTGGAGGAGTTTCGCAACTACGAGGGCATGCTGGGGCCGTACTTCCACAGCCTCTATCACATTCTGAAATTCGTGGACGACCGACAGCTACCCATCGAGCGGGCCGACGAGCGCCGGCGCTACACCAATTTCCTTCGGGCCCGGCTCTCCTTTTCGGAATTGATCATCCTGTTCTACGGCGGCCTGTCCGAGCAGGGCGCCGGGATGCGCTCGCTGATCGAGCGCCACGCGCTGCTCAAGCATCTGGCCCCCGACCGGCTGCTCGACCCGGAGCACCGTGCCGCCTATCGCCCCACTGCCTATGCGCGGCCGATGAGCAAGAACCGGGACGCGGACAAGGCGGCGCGCACGGCGCCGATGAGCCCTCCCCCTCTCTCACTTTCCTGACGCCATGTCGCCCGCAACGGCCAACCTGCTGGTCCTGCTGGTCATCTCCTGGATCTACCTGACGCTGGTCCGGTTCGTGGACGTCAACGAGCGCGAGCCGGTCTGGAGCCTGAGCCTGGCCTTCGTGCTTGGCGGCCTCTCTGCGGGCCTGCTCGGGCTGCTGGTCGACCCGGTAACCCGGGTGCTCTCGCCCTGGACCGGCGCGGCCGCGGAGGAGATCGCGAAGGGCGTGGCGTACGTCGTCTGCCTGCTGATCTTCACCGGCGTCGCGCGAGTGCGCGGATGGTTCGAGCTGAGCGACCTGGTGGACGGCATCGTGTACGGCATCGCGATCGGGCTCGGCTTCAGCGCCGGGAACGCCTTCCTGCGGGATCTCGCCTTTGCCGCCACGCCCTTCGGGGAGACGCTCACTGCAGGGCCGATGATCGTGAACGGCGCGCTGGTGGGATTGAGCCACGGACTCTTCGGCGGGATCACCGGACTGGGCGTCGGGCTGGCGGTGGAGGCGCACGGCAAGCTCCGGCGGCTTATCCTGCCGGTGCTGGGGGTAGCGGGTGCCATCGCGCTCAACGGACTCTTCCGGATCCTCTCGCATGGCAATGGCCTCGACGGCCATGCCACGCTCTATCGCGCCTGGCTCGCCGTGGCGATTCCGCTGATCGGGCTCCTGATCGTCGGGCTGATCGGCCTCTCCCGCGAGCGGAAGACCATCGCCAAACATCTCGCTCCGGAGGTATCCACCGGGCTCGTCACCGCAGCAGACCTGGCGCTGCTCGAGAGCTTCTGGAGCCGGCAGACCCAGTATATGCGGCTGCTCGCGGCGGGGCAGTTTCACGAGTGCCTCACCGCAGCTGGGCGCCACAACCGCCAGGTACAGCTCGCGCTTGCCAAGGCGCGGGTCGAGGGGGAGCCGGCCGGCCCCCACGTGCGCTCGCTGACCCGGCAGATCGAGGCGCTCCGCAAAGCGGTGCGGCATACCAGCCCGGTGCTCCTGGTGCTGCTGCTCATCCTGCCGCTCACCGGCGCCCTCGCGACGATGCTGCCGGTCCAGAAC
>JBEPVJ010000164.1:0-5565 GCA_041691095.1 Gemmatimonadales bacterium | reverse complement strand
CGGCCAGGTAGACGGTCGCCATGCCGCCAGTACCGACCAGGCGGTCGACGCCGCGGCGGCCGGCGCGGGCCGCGGTGATGCGCTGCTGGCTGTCCGTCATATGCGGGGGAAAGATAGTGCGAAAATGGGGGTCGGGTCCCTGACTACACCAGGTAGCGCTCCTTGATGATCCCCAGATGGTGCCGCTCATGCCCCGCGATGATCCACCCCAGCGCCCGGACGCTCACCGGCTTGTCGCTCGCGGTGCCCAGCCGGGTGACCGACTCCGGTGGCAAATGGCGAAGCAGCGCCAGGGTCGAGGCGCGCACCACCCGGAGCTCCCCCAGCAAATCGGCCAGGGTCCGCGCATTGGAGCCTGCGTTGGGAACCCAGGCCTTCTCGTCGAATCCGTGCAGCGGCATGGTGTCGCCCCGCGCGATCCGAAGGGCACGGTAAGAAAACACCCGCTCCGCATCCGCCATGTGCCCGACCACTTCCTTCAGGGTCCACTTGCCCGGCGCGTAGGCATGCCCGCCCTTCGACTCCGGCACACCGCCCAGAAGGGCCATCGTCTGCTCATCCTGTTGCTCCAGGGTGCGGAGCAGATCGCCGTCCGGAACCATGCCGACGTAGCCGGCATAGAACGAAGCATACTCGCCGTTGTCGGGGCGGTCGTACCGCGGGGTGTTCATGGTAATCTCGCGTCTAGAATGTGAGCGTCACGGTTTCTGAACCCGGTCGAACCGCAGGTGCCGCACCCGTCCGGCCCAGAGCACCAGTCCGGTAACCCGCCCGCGCCGGTCCCGCACGAAGCGGAGATTCCCGACGCTGAGGGAAAAGCCATCCCGATAAATCGGGATGAGCGGCTCCGGATCCTGCCAGCCCTGCTCGAGCCGAAGCGTGTCGCGGATCATCGAGAGCCTGACCCGGGCGTCCAGTTCCGCGTTGCGATACTCCCCGGCCAGCGCGGCGAGAGCAGCCGGATCGAGCCGGGACCGTTCCACCGCGGCGTACTCGATGGACCGCGCGTTGGGCTCCTCCTGGAGGAGCCGGGCCGGTGCCCCGCCGGCGGCGGCCGTCACGCTCAGGACTCGGTGGGTGCGCGGGTACTGAAAGCGGGTGGGCGACAGCGGGATCAACACCGCGTCCGCGAGGCTGTCGGTGAGCGCGCCGTTCCGGACCGAGAGCACGATGACCTGTTCGGTTCGCGAAGCAAGATAGGCGCCGGCCAGCGCAGCGAGCGAGCCCGCATCCACGGCCACCGCGGCGGGATCCACTGTCGCCGCCGAGATCGAGGAGCCCAGCGCGCGGGCCGCCACCTGGTTGGCCAAGACTCCGGGATTAATGCTGCCAAGGTTACAGAGCAGGGCCACCGCCACCTGCTGGTCTGGGTAGCGGGAGAGAGCGGCGCGGTACCCGCCAGTTGCGCCGGTATGGGAGACGGTGCGCACCCCGCGCCACTGGAGGAGCCCGACCCCGAGGCCGTAACCCAGTCCGGTCCCGTCGGCGAGGTGAC
This sequence comes from Gemmatimonadales bacterium, assembly GCA_041691095.1. Lineage (GTDB taxonomy): Bacteria > Gemmatimonadota > Gemmatimonadetes > Gemmatimonadales > GWC2-71-9 > JABFSM01. The sequence continues at coordinate 4,070 of JBEPVJ010000164.1, read as the reverse complement.
CCTCGCGCTCGAGCGAATCGCGGACCACACCCCACGGCCCCGCGCCGGATTGGAGCGCCGCTTCCCACTTGAGGAAGTCTCCGACTGTGGTAAGCAGGCCGCCGCTGCCGATAACCCGCGTGAAAGGATGGTCGTTCTGGAATCCGGTGGCCAGCGTCCCCGAGTAGGCCGAGGCCCGGCCCGGCACCACGACCCGATGATCCTCGCGCCAGCGGGTGTTCTCCATGCCGAGGGGCTTGAAGATCCGCGCGTCGGTGAACGCCTCCAGCGATTTGCCGCTGGCGCGCTCCAGCAGAGTGGCGGCGACGATGAGGCCGGTGTTGCTGTACTCGTAGTCGTCGCCGGGATCGAAATTCAGCTCGCGCAGCTTGCCCACGATACTGACGACTTCAGGATTGGTGTGGTCCACCACGCCGGCAGGCCGGCCCATCACCGCGTGGAGGGTGTAGCGGTCCGGCAATCCGCTGGTGTGATTGAGCAGCTGCCGGATGGTGATGATCTTGCCGAGCCCCTTCACCTCGGGAATCCATTTGGAGATGTCATCGTCGAGCTTGAGCACGCCGTCCATCGCGAGCAGGACCAGCCCAGCCGCGGTGAACTGCTTGGCGACCGACCCGCTCTCGGAGATGGTGCCGACGGTCCAGGGGGTGCCGGTCTCGAGGTTGGCCATCCCGTAGGCGCGCCGCAGCAGCGGCAGGCCGCCCCGGTCCACGCCGACGGCACAGCCTGGCGTGGTGGTCCGGCCCCATGGGGCGAAGACCGAATCGACCCCGCGAATCAGGGCGGAATCGATCTCCTGTGCCCGTGCGTCGCGGCCTCCCGTCGCCAGGACGAGCGCTACGACGAGCGGGACGATGCGTTTCATGGCTTCGGTCCTTCCGGCAGCAACGTAACCCGCACATAGCGACCGCGGTCGAGGTACGTGCGGGCGGCGGCGCGGACCACCTCGGAGGTGAGGCGGTCCAGCTGGGGCGCCAGGGCAAAGCGGGTTGCGGGGTCCTCTCCCTCCCGCCGGGAGCTCGACAGGAGCGACAGCCACCAGGAATTCTGGCGAAGGTCGGTTTCCCGGCTCCGGAGCGAGGCCTCCTTGTACTTGGCGAGGTCCGCCGGTTTCGGCCCGCTCGCCTTCAGCGTATCGATCTGCGCGAAGACCGCGGCAACCAGGGCATCGGCCCGCTCCGGTGCGGAGCCGAAACTGACGAACACGGTGGACTCCGGCTTAGGAATCCGTGCCGCCGAGGCGATGACACTCACGCTGTAGGTGCCGCTCAGCTCTTCGCGCAGCTGCTCCCGTAGACGGATCTCCAGGATCTCTCCCAGCGCGTCCAGGCCAAACCGCTCCTCTCGCGAGGCGGTGGAGGGGCCGGTGAACACCAGCGCCGTCTCCGCTTTGGGCTCGATGCCCCGGCGTACGGTCCGCTCGACCACGCCGGCGGGCCGGGTCAGGCCGCGATCGGACGACCTATCCGCCGAGCCGTTCACCGGAAGGTTGCCGAGGTAGCGCTGCACTAATGGCCGGATGGAATCGATGTCGAAGGTTCCGACCAGGAAGAAGGTGAATCCCGCCGCATCGGCAAAGCGGGTCTTGTAGAAGGCGAGCGCGCGGGCCGGATCGATCTCGTCGACCATCGCCACGCTCACCGGGCGGGTCCAGGGATGGTGCTGGCCCAGGGTCACCGAGAGGGTATCCCGAAACGCGACGTCCGGGCTGGCGCTGCGGTTGGCCAGCGACGAGCGCACGTTCCCGAGGAAGGCGCCGACCGCGACACTGTCCAGCCGCGGCGCGGTGAAATAAAGATAGGCGAGCTGAAACATCGTTTCGGCATCCCGGGGCGAGGCCTGGCCTGAGAGACCCTGCTCGTAGGAGCTCACATACGGCGAAACGCTCACCGCTTTTCCCGCGAGCTTCTTGCCGAGGTCGACGGCCGAGAAGGCGCCCAGCCCGGAGAGGGATACCACCTGGGCGGCGAACTGGTTGCTGACCCGGGAGCTGTCCTCGGAAAGGGACAACCCACCGGGGCTCACCGCCTGCAGCAGCAGCTCGTCGGCCTTGAAGTCGGTGGGCTTGAGCACCACGTGCACCCCGTTGGCGAGGGTCCACTCGACCGTGCCCATGGCGCTATCCCGCCGCTCCGCGGTGATGGCGACGGGCGACAGCGTGGCGGAGATCAGCGCGTCGCCGGAGACGGTTTCGACATACGGTGCGATCTCGGCGCGCTTCACCGAGGCGAAGAGTCCCAGCAGATCGACGGCGGTCGGAAGATTCTCCTTGTTCTTCTCGGGAGCGTCGACCAGGATCACCGGTGCCCCTTGGACCAGCCAGCCTTTGGCGACGGCGTTGAGATCGGCGAGCGTGATGCCGGGAAGCACCGCCTTGGCACGATTGAACTCATAGCTGATTCCGGGGATGGCGCTCCCGGTCAGGTAGTGGTCCACGTATTCGCCGGTGAATGCAACCGACTCGGTCTTGTCCCGCTCGGCGTAGGCCTGCTCGATACCGCGGAGATATTCGGCCCGCGTCCGATCAAGCTCGGGCTGGGTAAAGCCGTGGCGCCCGGCCCGCTCCAGCTCAGTGAGCACCGCGGTGAGCCCGCGGCGAATTCCGGTGTCGGAGACCGCGGCGCCGAAGCTGAACGCTTCGGTCCCTCGGACCAGCTCGCTCTTCCCTGCCCCGGCGCCGATGAACGGCGGATTGCTCTTGCGGGTCAGCTCGTCAAGGCGCTGGTTCAGGATCCCGCTGGCGATCTCCTCCACCAGATCAGCGCGCCATGCGGCGGTGGTGCCCTGCTTGCCCGTGGGCTTCTGCACGTACACCGACACCGTCGTGCTGGTGGCCTCGGCGTCGGTGGCGATGGATACTTCGGGCGTCTGATGCGGCGGGACGACCGCCTTCGCCCGGGGCCGCTCGGTGCGGCGGGCGGGCATCGCGGAGAAATGGGACTTGATGAGCGCCTTGATGCGGGCAGGATCGAAGTCTCCCACCGCGACGACCGCCAGCAGATCGGGACGGTACCAGTCGGCGTAGAAACGACGGATCGCGCCCCGGAGACACTTCTGGATGCAGTCGGGCGTCCCGATGGGCAGCCGTAGCGCGTAGCGGGAGCCGCGGAACAGCACCGGCAGCTGCTTGTCGAACATCCGCTGTCCCGCCCCGCGGCCCAGACGCCATTCCTCCAGCACGACCCCGCGCTCCTTCTCCACCTCGGTGGAATCGAAGGTGACGCCGTGCGCCCAGTCTTCCAGGATATCGAAGGCGCGGGTTACGATCTGCGCACTGTCGGTAGGCACCTGGAGCTCGTAAGTGGTTTCGTCGAATGAGGTCCCGGCATTCAGGTCGGCGCCGAACCGCATCCCGATGGACTCGATATAGTCCACCAGCTCCTGCTTCTTGAAGCGGGAGGTGCCGTTGAAGGCCATGTGCTCGACGAAGTGGGCCAGGCCGCGCTGGTCCTCGTCCTCCAGGATTGAGCCTGCGTTGACCACCAGGCGAAGTTCGGCCCGCTTTTCGGGACGATGATTGACCCGGATGTAGTAGTGGATACCGTTGGGCAGTTGGCCGACGGTGACGGCGGGATCGACCGGAAGTATGGAGTCGGTGCGGGTCTGGGAGGCGAGCGGCGCGGCGAGCAATGAGGCAATGGCGCAAAGGCCCAGGGGCGCAGGGACAAAACGGCGGATCATGCTGCGTTGACTCCTTCTCGCGGCTCAGCTCCGGAAGAGCTGCCCGTATCGGCGTTTGAATTCGGTTTTCCTGGCTTCGACTCCGGTGGTCTGGATGCCGCGGCATCGGAGCGCCGCGTGGCCGTCCCATCCTTCGGGCCATGACCGGAATACGAGCATGCGGCAGGCGGGGCAGCGCACCCGTTTCCCTACGACCTGACCGACGGAAAGTTCTTCCGCGTTGACGATGACCCCGGCAGCATCTACCCGGGGAAGCAGCGAACGCTGGGAAGGCCCCGGCTCGAGCGGCACGTCCCCGAGCAGCGCCTCGAGCCCCAGGGCCAGCGCGTTGGCCAGCAGCTCCGGCTCCAGCTCGGGGTGCGCCGCAAGGAAGGCATCGAGACCCCGGC
>JBEPVJ010000163.1:0-5574 GCA_041691095.1 Gemmatimonadales bacterium | reverse complement strand
GCGATCGAGCAGGTGGCCGCCAGCTGGAGCCGGCTGCGCGATCATGGTGCGACGCGGATCTATCCGGGGCACGGGCCGGCGCGGTACATGCCCGCCTGATCGTTCAGTCTTCTCGGAGCACGCGTGCCGGATCCAGGCGAGCGGCGCGATAGGCCGGGGTCCAGCAGGCCGCCAGCGCCACGAGACCGAACAGCGCCGCCGTCAGCAGCAGCGGCAGCGGATCGAGCGTCGCCGAAAAGACTCGGCGGGCCACACCCGAAAGTGCGAGGGCGCCGGCACTACCCGCCGCCATTCCCACCAGGACCGGCGTGAATCCCTGTCGCACAACCAGCCCCACGATTTCCGTGCGGCGGGCGCCCAGTGCCAGGCGCACGCCGATTTCTCGCTTTCGCTGCAGAACCGCCACCGCCACTACGCCGTAGATCCCGATCGCCGCGAGCACCAGCGCCAGCCCGGCAAAGAGGCCGAGCAGGACCGCCGCCAGTCGGGGGCGGGTTAGCTGCAGCCCCACTACGGCATCGAGACTGGAAACCCCGAACACCGGAAGCATCGGATCGAGCGCGGCGACCTGCTCCCGAACCGAGCGGTAGAACGAGGTGGTGTCGCCCGAGAGGCGCACCGCGAAGTACGGTCCCGAAGTCACATCCTGGCTCAGCGCGTAATAGGCCTCAGGCACCGGAGCCACCGCGGCACTTTCGCGGCGGATATCGCCCACGACTCCGATGACCTCGGCCGGTGGCGAGGTGGTGTCGGGTCCCGACACGATCCGCGCTCCGATTGGATTGCCGCCCGGCCAGAACCGGCGGGCGGCGCTCTGGTTGATGACCACGACCGCCGGGCGATCACTGTTGTCCCGCGAATCCATAACCCGGCCGGCGAGCAATGGAATACCCAGCGTCTTGAAATAGTCGCCGCTCACCGCGTTGTATCCAACCTCGGCTTCGGGGCCTTGGGGAGCCGGCTGCCCGACCACCCGGAAGCCGTTGGTGCTCGAGTTTGCCATCGGAACGGTGTAGGCTGCCGCCGCCGAGACAACCCCCGGCAAGCCATGCAGCCGCTCGACCAGCCCCGCTTCGAAGAGTGCCATCGACGCCGGGGTCGTATAGCGGGCGGAAGGAAGCTGGATCACGAATCCCCAGACGCCTTCGGTCGTGAACCCGAGATCGGCTCGAAGCAGGGAGACGAAGGCCCGGACCGCCTGGGTGCACCCGGTGAGGAGTATGATCGCCAGCGCGACCTGGGTCGCCACCAGCCCGGCCCGGGCGCGTCCCTGCCGCCGTCCGCCGGTGGACCGGCCCGACTCTCGCCGCAGCACCTGTTGCGCGTCGTTGCGGGCCGCCGCGAGCGCCGGATAGAGTGCGGCGATGGTCGAGGTGAGCACCGTAGCAGCGACCGCCAGCAGAACGACGCGCCAGTTGAGGCCCACTTGCTCGACTCGGGGAAGTGCACCGCTCGCGAGCCGCAGTCCGGCCCGGAGTCCGGCCTGGCCCAGCAGGATTCCGAGTGTCGCGCCGGTTCCCGCCAGGAAGAGTTGCTCGGTGACGAGCTGGCGGACCAGCCGGCCCCGGCCGGCGCCCAGCGCCGTGCGCACCGCGAACTCGCGTTCCCGCGCGAGTCCCCGGGTGAGCAGCATGCTGGCGAGGTTGGCGCCAGCGATCACCAGGAGGAACCCCACGGCGGCAAGCAGGACATAGAGCATGCCCCGAACGTCGCGCACCCCGGCCGCCTGCAGTGCCATGATGCGCGGCAGATGGCCGAGGTTGTCGGCCGGATGATCGCGCTCGAGGCGGCGGCCAATCTCCAGCAGGTCGGCCTGACCCTCCTCGAACGAGGCGCCGGGCCGCAGGGTGCCGATCGCGCCGAAGAAATGCATCCGCCGAGCCCGAGCGGGGTCCTGGGCGATGGCGTCGTAGTTCCCGGCCCGGTAGAGATCGGCATCCCCACCGATCGGAGAGACGAAGCCTCGAGGCAGCACGCCGATGATCGTCACGGGTGCCCCGTTGATCTGCACCGTTCGCCCGATCGCGGACGCCTCGCCGCCGAATCGACGCTTCCAGAGGCCGTCCGACATTACCGCGATGGCCGCGGCGCCGGGGAGATCCTCTCCCCGCTGGAAGGTTCGTCCCGCCGCCGCGCGCACTCCCAGCAGATCGAAGAATGCCGCGGTCACTTCCGCGCCCGCGAGCTGCTGGGGGTCTCCCAAACCGGTCAGGGTGTAGGTCCGGAAGCGCAGGCCGGCCAGCCCTTCGAAGCTGTGGTTCTGCGCGGAGTAGTCGCGGAAGTCGGCCACGCTGAGCTGGCAGAAGGGGCAACCGGTGCGGGTGTTCTGCTCCCAGAGCCGAACCAGCCGCGCGTTGTTGGGATAGGGGAGCGGCTGGAGAATGACGCCGTCGACGATGCTGTAGATGGCGGTGACAGCGCCGATGGAGAGGCCCAGGGTGAGCACGGCGAGGAGAAAGAACCCTGGAGCGCGGGTTACGGTCCGCACGCCATAGCGGATGTCCTGCGCCATCGTGCCGAAGCGCTCCCGTCGCTGCCGGCTCGACTCCTCCCCGCGAGCCAGGGCGCGGCACTCCTCCGCCACCGAGTCGGGTGGACCGAACTGGCGCTCCGCCTCCCGACGGGCCTCGCCCGGCAGCATGCCGGCGGCGATCAGCGCCTCGGTCTTCATCGCGACGTGCGCCTCCAGCTCGAGCGTCACGTCGTCCTCGGGTGAGGCGGGCTTCGCGTCCAGCCGGAAGAGCTGGCGGACCCTGGGCAGAAATGCCATGGCTACCTCCTTCTATTTGGCGGGCGTGAGCACCTTGCCGACCGCCGTCGAATAGCGGACCCACTCGTCGAGCTCCACCCGGAGCCGCTGGCGCCCCGCTGCGGTCAGCGTGTAGTACCGGGCCCGCCGATTGTTTTCCGAGACGCCCCACTCGGCCTCGACCCACTTCTTGCGCAGCAGGCGATGGAGGGCGGGATAGAGCGCCCCCTCTTCGACCAGGACCGCGGCATCGGACCGCTCCTTGATCTGGGCCGCGACGGCGTACCCGTGTGCGGGCCCCCAGCTCAGGGTCTTGAGGATGAGGGCATCGAGAATGCCGTGGAGGACCTCGATTTTCGCGTCGCGCATCAGAGCTCCCATACTGTCCTTAGGGAAACTAGCCTTCTCCCATAAGGACGCAAGGGAAGGGATGCCGGCGGAAGGGAGAACGTTGCAACGGGGGGAAAGCAGAACAGCCAGCCCGGTTGAACCGGACTGGCTGTTCCAACAACCTGACCTGCGAGTGCGAAAGGCTTACGCGCCCGCGGCGATGCGGCTGACCTTCACGGCGGCCGGTCCCTTGGCGCCCTGCACGACATCAAACTCGACCCGCTCACCCTCGGCGAGGGACTTGAAGCCCTCTCCGGTGATGGCGGAATGATGCACGAAACAATCCTTGGCGCCGTCTTCCGGCGTGATGAAACCAAAGCCCTTCGCATCGTTGAACCACTTGACCGTTCCAGTCGTACGCATCGCAATTCTCCTAGACCTTCGGGGGGCATTCCCAACGCGGGGTGCTTCCCCGACGCTGTTCACAATCGTCGCCATGAAAAAAGGGGCCCAAACATCGCTGGGCCCCTCACGTCAACTCGGAACTTGTCCGTGCACTGGCGTATCGACCGCTGCCACAACATAGCGCCTGGAGCAGGTTTGTGCAATGCGAAAGGGCGCTGGCGGGTGGGAAGCACTATTATTTGAGAGTATAGAGTTCCCGGGAGCCCATCGATGAAAAATAAGCTCTGGACCCGCGCCATGCCGCTGCTGCTCATCGGCGGGGTGTCCGCCGGTGCTTGGCGCGCTCAGGCCCCCGCGCGGACGATTCGCCTCGTGGCGAACGAGTATGCCTTCATTGCGCCCGAAGTGACACCGGCCGGGCCGACGACGTTTTCGCTCGAGAATCAGGGCACCAAGTTTCACGAGGTACTGGTCGGCCTGCTCCGCCCGGGGGCCGGGGCCGCGGAAATCCTGGCCACCCACAAGCAGGGCATCGGGTTTCGCCAGCTCGCCCAGTTCTACCTCGATGGCGATGCCAGTGGCGCCCTCTTTGCCTCGCCAGGAAAGACCTCTGCCGGTAGCATCACTCTCGATCTCCGCCGTGGCCGCTCCTACGTTCTGTTGTGTCAGCTGCGCGATTCTACCGGCGGCATTCAGCACGCAATGCTCGGGATGTTTCGGATATTGCGGGTCGAATAGCGGCGCTCGGCCTCGCACCTTCAAGTAGCCAGGAGTCCAGTATGCGAATGCGGGTTGCCTGCGGCTTGTGCGCCGCGCTCTCGGTCGGGGCATCGGGGTTGCGGGGACAGACGCCGGTGCTGGCGCCGGTACTGGCGCGTGTCGTGACCGACACGCTCTTCCGGCCGGCCCCGGCCGAATCGGCTTCGGTAACCCAGCACACCGTGTCGATCGACGGCCAGCTCATTCACTATAGCGCGCGCGCCGGGAATATCCTGGTCAAGAACGACTCGGGCGCGGTGACCGGCAGCATGTTCTATGTCGCCTACACCAAGGACGGGGCGGACGCCCGCCGGCGCCCGGTCACCTTCGTATTCAACGGAGGTCCCGGTTCGGCATCGATCTGGCTCCATATGGGCTCCTTCGCTCCGGTGCGGGTCGCGACCAGCGAGCCGCTCTCCACGCCGCCTCCGCCCTACACTGTTTCCGAAAATCCTAACAGCCTCATCGACCGTACCGACCTGGTGTTCATCGATGCGATGGGCACCGGCTTCAGCCACCTCGCCGGCAAGGGGCTCGGGAAGGATTTCTACGGGGTGGACCAGGACATCAAGGCCTTCGGCGATTTCATCGTGCGGTTCGTCACCGTCTTCGATCGCTGGAATTCCCCCAAGTACCTGCTGGGTGAATCCTATGGCACCACTCGCGCCGCTGGCCTGGCCAACGCCCTGCAGGGCCGGGGAATGCCGTTCAATGGCGTGATTCTCGTCTCCTCCTGGCTCAACACCTACGTGGATTTCGGAAATCCGCCCAACAGCCTCGAAATCACCTACCAGCTCTACCTGCCGACGATGGCGGCCACGGCGTGGTATCACCACAAGCTCCCTCACCAGCCGGCCGAGCTGCCGGCGTTTCTCGCCGAGGTACGCGAATTTGCACTCGGTGCGTATCAGCACGCGCTGTCGCTCGGCAATCGGCTGCGGGAGCCGGAGCGCGACTCCATCGTGGCCAAACTGCACGAGTATACCGGACTGCCGGAGGACTTCATCCGCCGGGCACGCCTCCGTATCACTCCAGACCGGTTCCAGAAGGAGCTGCTTCGCGGCGACCAGCGCACCGCCGGTCGTCTCGACGCGCGGTTTACCGGAATCGATCACGATGCCGCCGGAGAATCTCCCGAGTACGACGCCGCCGACGTCGCGATTACCGGGCCGTTCACCTCCGCGTTCAATCACTACATCACCAGCGACCTCCATTACGATGCCGGCATCACCTACCTCACTTCTGGCGCGGTGGGCGCCGATTGGGACTTTCGCCACCGTGTGGGAGGCCAGCGCTGGCCCATCCCCGATGTTTCCGAAGATCTGCGCGAG
>JBEPVJ010000162.1:0-5629 GCA_041691095.1 Gemmatimonadales bacterium | reverse complement strand
GGGGAGAGAGCGACGCCGCGGCGCGGGCGGGTTGTATCGCCGGGTCGAGTCCCGCGGCGAGACACGCGACGAACCCAAGGACCGCCAGCGATGGCTGCACCGTTCCCCCCGCCATCCGAGCTCCCCAGGTGCCGAGGAGAATCCCCCATACCGCTCCGCCGCCGGTGACCAGGCCGGCTTCAATCAGGAACTGCGCGAAGACCATGCTTCGGGTCGCCCCCAGGGCACGCCTGGTGCCGATTTCGGCGCGGCGTTCTCGCACCGCGAATTGCTGAAGGGCGAAGATGCCGCAGGCGCCCGTCGCAAGGAGCGCTACGGTCGCCGTGATCTCAAACGCGCCCAATCGCTTGATGACGGTGCCCCGGAGGGTCACCAGTCGCCGCTGGTCCTGAACCCGGAAGTCCACGGGGTCGAGCGCCGTCTCGCGGTGACGGATCCGAAGGACCGCCGCAACGGCCAGCTCCACTTCGGACAGATCGGCGCCGGGATCGGCGCGGATGAAGAGACGATGGACATAGTCGGCCTGGAAGAGCCGTCGGCGTGCGGTCTTGAGTGGGATGAACACTACCTCGTCTTCATTGAAGGCGTCGAGCCCGGTGCCTCGCTCCGGCAATATGCCGATCACGGCGAAGCGAAGTCCGCCCAGACGGATTGATTGTCCCAGTGCGGCCCGGCCTTCGAAGAGATCCTGCGCGATGCGGGCGCCCAGCACAGCGACCAGGTCTCCCGCCGTTTCATCCCCAGGTTCGAAGAAGCGCCCGGCGGCGAGGGGTGCCTCCCGGATGCTCGCATAGGACGGTTCGATTCCCGCCACCGTGGCTTGCCGGGCCAATCCACCGGATTTGACCGGAACCACCGACCGGTACTCCGCCGCGACCGCAATCACACCCGGCACCATCCCCTCGACGTCCCGAGCATCGCGGAGCGTAAGGGTGCGCACCACGCTTCCAGTCCGGCCCCGGGTTCCCCGATTTCGGCTCGACTCGGCAGTGACCGTCAGTACCGTCGCGCCCATGCGCCGGATGTCCTGCAGCGCGGAGACGCGGCCCCGTTCCGCAATCGTAATGGCGATCAGCAGTGAGGCCAGCGCGACCGCAACGCCCCCGGCCGCGAGCGCCGAGCGCAACCGCCGCCGCATGACCATGCGCACGGCGGTGCGGACTCGCGCACGGCGTGCACTCATGGGGCGGTGCGCAGGGCCTCGGAGGGTGCCAGCCGGGCGGCGCGGCGCGCCGGGATGTAGCCCGCCATCGCGCCGACGACGACCGTCGCCACAACGACTCCGGCCGTGACCGGCCAGGACACGGCGAGTGGCATCCCCATCGCCCGGGCGCCCACCTGGACCGCCGCGACGGCCAGGACCGTGCCGAGGGTGGCCGCGGCGAACGCCACGATGACCGCTTCGGCCCAGAACTGCCGCAGAATATCGGCGCGGGTCGCGCCAACCGCGCGCCGGGTCGCGATCTCAAAGCGGCGTGACGCCGTTGCCGCAAACATCAGATTCGCAATGACCGCGCCGCCGATCAGCAAGGCAAGGGCGCCGACCCAGAGCAGCGCCTTGCGCAGGGTCGTGTCGACGTTGGCGACTCGCGCGATCATCGCCCGGGGTGAGCTCACCCGAAAGTCGTCGAGCTGCTCACCGGCCAGGCCGTGGCGTTGCCGGACCAGTCCGTGCACCGCGGTCTGGGTTTCGCTCCAGGCGCCCGGGCTGGCGAGCTTCACGCTGATCAGATCCAGGTTGTCCCGGTTGAAGACCCGGCGACGGGCCGTCTCGAGGGGGATATAAACCAGATTGTCCATGCTGATGCCTCCGGGGCCGGCGCCGTTTGGCGCCAGCACTCCGACCACCTCGAACTCGACGCCGCCGAGCCAGATCCGCTGGCCGAGCGGGCTGCTTCCCGGGAAATAATCGTGCGCCACATCCGACCCGAGCACCGCGACCCGGGCGAGGGCGGTGTCGTCTTCGTTGCTGAAGAAGGCCCCCGAGGCGAGTGAATCGCCCCGGATGTTCGCCCAGTTGGCGGTCGACCCGAAGAGCACGGTGGTCCCGCCCTTCGCGCCGACCTCGGTGGCTGCGCCGAGATCGCTTTGCTGCGCTCCAACCGCCTGCACATTCGGCACCGCTTGACGAATCGCGGCAGCGTCTTCGGCGGTGAGGGTGTTGGCTGCGGGGGTCGTCATGCCACGCTGGGCCGAGCCCCCCGGCTGAACGAATAGGACATCGAGCGCTCCGATCATGGCCTTGAAGCTCTGGGCGACGGCGCGCCGGGCGCCTTCGCCGGTCGCTTCCGTGAGCGTAATGCACACCACCCCTGCCATCAAGCCGATTCCCATCAACACCGACCGCGCCAGGTGGCGACGGAGATTGCGGCCCGCCAGGGCCCAGACAGAGGCACTCATGTGAGGTGGCCGTCGGTGAGGGTGACCGTGCGCTCGGCTCGTCGGGCGATGGCCGAGTCGTGGGTGACCAGCACGATGGTAAGGCCGGTCCGGTGCAGATCGACGAGCAGCGTCAGGATCTGGTCTCCGGTTGCGGAATCCAGATTCCCGGTGGGCTCGTCGGCGATCAGCAGCGATGGCTGATTGACCAGGGCGCGCGCGATCGCGACCCGTTGTTGCTCGCCCCCGGACAGCTCCGTGGGAAAGTGGTCGCCCCGTCGCGCCAGCCCGACCTGCTCCAGGACCGCCTCCGCGCGGGCCCGGGACGGAGGCGCGACCCCGTAGAGCATCGGGACCTCGACATTCTCGAGAGCTGTGGTCCGGGGAACCAGATTGAATCCCTGAAATACGAAACCGAGCTTCTGATTGCGCAGGTGGGACAGGGCATCGTCATCCAGACCGCCCACCGATACGCCATCGAGCTCGTAGGTGCCGCTGCTCGGCGTGTCGAGACAACCGAGGATCTGTAGCAACGTCGATTTGCCCGACCCGGACGGGCCAACCACCGCGATGAATTCTCCGCGCCGGACCGTCAGCGAAACACCCTTGAGCGCGGTGACCGGGTGCCCGCGTCCCGCGAAGACTTTGGTGACATTCGTGAGCGCGATCATGCTGTTCCTCCAGGTTATTACTTCGTAGTCGGGAACGCTCCGGTGAGCACGGTATCCCCTCGGGCAAGCCCTGCGCGTACTTCGGTGACTTCCCGCTCGCGTGCGCCCAAACGGACCGGTACCCGCTGGGGAGCTCCCTGTTTGCGGCGCCAGACGTAGGGGCCCTCGGGAGATTGCTGGACGGCGGCGACCGGGATGACCAGGGATGTACGGCTCTTTCCCGCGATGGCGATGCTTGCGGTCATCTGGGGTTTGAGATCGCCGGTATCGCCGCTCACGCGGATGGTGACCTCATAGTCCACCACGCCACCGATGACGGTCGCGTCGGGAGCGATTCGGACGACTGTGCCGTGAAAGCTGCGGGCGGGAAAAGCGTCGACCGTGAATTCCGCCGCATCCTGGAGCGCGACATGGCCGATGTCGGTTTCGTCCACCAGAGCGACGCACTCCAGCAGGGTGGGATCCAGCAGCGTGACGAACGTCGGCGCCGCCAGTGAGGCTGCGACGGTTTCGCCCTCGTGGGTAGTTACCGAGGCCACCACGCCGGTGATCGGGGCCTTGATGGTGGTGTAGTCCTGTTGGACCCGTGCCAGAGCCAGGTCTGCCTTCACTCCGGCGAGCCGCGCGCGAACCGTGGCGAGCGTGGTGCGAGCGACCGAAAGCTCCTGCTGGGTGACACCCTCGACTCGTGCGAGTGACTCGGTTCGGAGCAGGTCCGCTTCGGCCTGCTGGGCGGTGGCGGCCAGCTCCGTCAGCCGGGCCTCCGCCTGGCCAACACGGGCAGCGGATTCCAGTGTGTCGAGTCGGGCGATCACGTCACCGCGTTGCACTCGACTGCCCTGGGTGACGAGGAGCCTCTGGACCACCCCGGACACGCGAGCACCGACCTCGATTCTCGCTCCGGGCAGGAGGCGGATGCTCCCGGTGGCCAGTGTGCTAGGTGTGAACTGTCGTTCGGTTGCGACCGCCAGGAGCCCGGGTGCAACGGCCTCGCTTCGGCTATTCGCCTCGATCCTCCTCCCGATGAGCGTCGCCAGCACCAAGCCGGTGACAAGCAGTGTGAGGCCCAGAGTCAGGAACCGGCGAGGACGCGTCATACCACTGATTCGCACGACCGCAGGCCACGTTTACATGAAGCCTGCGCTGACTTCCAGGCGATGATCGAGTATGGCCATTCTCAGGCGCCTCGCGGCACGCTAAAAATGGGCGACCCAGGTGAGCTTTGCGACCACGGTTCGCGCCGTCAACGCCCACGGGTGGTCGAGTCCCTCTACCCGTCCCCCAACACGAGGTACAGGTCGCTGCCCGGACGATAGGTGTATACCAGGCGGAGGTTCAGGTCGAGCCGCCGGTCCAGGCCGTTGTACTGGGTCAGCGCATTGACGGAGAAACGGGTGGAGGCCGCCGCGGTGATGCGCAGTGTGGCGAGGTCGGCCGTGAACGACCCGCCGGGAAGAGACACCGGTTTCGGTGCGCGCTGAGCGCGAATCCGAGATTCGGTGTCGGCGTGACGCTCACCGCGACACCGGCACTCCCGGTGCGCCCGCCGAGCTGTCCCTCGACGGTCGCGTCCACCCCGAGCTGTACCGGCTTACTGGGATTCGAGCCTGCGATGAGGCTGACATAGCTCGTGCGGTAGGCGCCGGTATCGATCGGGATCCGGCCGGAGAGAAGAAACGGACTGGCCACCCGCGCGTTACCGCGAGACAGTTCCAACCCCACCCGGGCTCCCGAGGTCCAGTCGAGACTCACGGAGGGAACCACCTGCCAGTCCTGCCTTTGGCCGGCCGCATTCGCGATGTGCTGGCCGGAAACGAAGAACGTCAGTCTGCGGATCCAGGAGACGGCCGGCCGGCGGGTCAGCCGGAGCGACGCATCGGTGCGCTGGATGTCATTCCGGGTTATGAAGCCGAGCTCCGCGGCAGCGGCCGGACCTACGCGGAGGTGTGCGAGCGAAACGCCGAGCCGGTCTCCATTGTAGTCCACTGCAAGCCGGCCTGACGCCACGGGAGGACCGCCGCTCGACCCCGGGGTGAGCGCGGCAAATCCCTGCAGGTTGAGATTCCTCTCCGGCCAGAGCGACCAGTCGACACCACCGGCGGTATTCTCCGCCCTTGCGGATCGCTGGTCCGTCATCATCACGCCCACATACCCGCTCCTGCCGACGTCCCGTTTGAGGCGGGCGACGCCGTGATTGGTCGTTCCGGCTCCAGCCGCCGCACCGGTCACCACGTCGAGGACGCCGAAGCTCTGCGGCCCGGTGCGGCCGGTCATCCGCGCGCCTCCGATGATCGGTGCCTCTTGATCTCCCACAATGCCGATCCTCCGGGAAAACAACAGCAGGAACGGAGGAGTCTCGAAGGAGCTCTTCCAGCCGAACTCGAACATCCCGGCGTTCTCGAGAAAGAAATCGCGTTTTTCCGGGAAGAAGAGGTCAAAGCGGGTCAGATTGATCTGCTCCTCGTCCGCCTCGACCTGCGCAAAATCGGTATTTGCGGTCAAGTCCACCCGAAGGCTGGAGGTCACCTGCACCTTGGCGTCGAGTCCTGCGTCAAGGCGTTGTCGACTCGTCCTGGTGG
>JBEPVJ010000161.1:0-5662 GCA_041691095.1 Gemmatimonadales bacterium | reverse complement strand
GGCCCGGCGCCTGGCCCGGGCTCTGGTGAGCGACATCGTCGTCTACCATCCCGCCAAGCGGCGTGACGGACTTCGCGACGGATCCCTCAAGCTTCTGTTCGAAGAGGAAATCCGAAAGAGCTGGGAGGAGTACGTGGAGCAGGTCGGGAAGCCGCTCGCGGAGGCCAGTACCTTCTTTACCGATGCCCTCAACGAGATCCTGGCGGACGGCCAGCCCGTCTTCCCGTAAGCATTATATTTCCCTGCGGTAGAAGCGAGCCGTCTCTTCGCCGCTGGCGGGAGGCGGCTCGCATCACTAACGGACCCCAACCTGTGAGTCTCCGGATGGCCAGCCTGGATGAGCGTTTGGACGAGCTGGAACGGCGCATTCTCGAGCTGTCGGAGTTTCTTTGACCTGACCGCCAAGGATGCGCGGCTCCGGTCACTCGAGAACGAGCAGGCCGACCCCGGCTTCTGGTCGAACCCGGAGCGGGCCCGCGCGCTGGTGCGGGAGGTCAAGAAGCTCAAGAGCTGGGTGGTGCCGGCCAAGGCCATCCGTGCCCGGGTTACCGACGGCCGCGGCATGAACGAGCTGCTTTCCGCCGAACCGGACGAGGGTCTGGCGACCGAGCTCGCTGCCGAGGTGGAGAGCATCGCGAATACGCTCGAGTCGTTTGAGCTCAAGACGCTGCTGCGCGGTCCCGATGATCCGGGCGATGCGATTCTCACGATACATCCCGGCGCGGGTGGGACCGAGTCGCAGGATTGGGCCGAGATGCTTTCGCGGATGTACCGGCGCTGGGCGGAGCGGAAGGGATACCAGATTAGCGTGCTCGACCTGATCCCTGGCGAGGAGGCCGGCATCAAGTCGATTTCCATGGAGATCAAGGGCGAGTACGCCTACGGATTTCTCAAGGCCGAGAAGGGGGTGCACCGGCTGGTGCGCATCTCGCCGTATGATTCGCAATCGAGGCGCCACACCTCGTTCGCGTCGGTCTTCGTCTATCCCGATATCGACGACACTATCGAGGTCGATCTCCGCGAGGAAGACATCAAGATGGACGTCTACCGCGCCTCTGGCGCCGGCGGCCAGCACGTCAACAAGACCTCGTCGGCGGTGCGGCTGACCCACATCCCCACCGGACTGGTCGTCGCGTGTCAGCAGGAACGGAGCCAGGGGAAGAACAAGGCCACAGCGTACAAGATGCTCCGAGCCGCGCTCTACCAGAAGAAGCTCGAGGAGCAGGAGGCCGCCAAGGCTCTGGTCGAAGCCACCAAGACCGATAACTCCTGGGGCAACCAGATTCGCAGCTACGTTTTTCAGCCCTACACCATGGTGAACGACCATCGCACCGAGCTCAAGCTCACCGACGTGCACCGTGCGATGGACGGGGACATCGACGAGTTCATCCAGGCCTACCTCAAGCGGTTCGCGGGCGCCACGTGAGCGACGCGGAGCGCAGTTACGTCGAAGAGGCCCGTCGCACCAACCGCGCGGCCCTGGCGGCGCTCGGCGTTCGCCCGTATGCCTATCGCTTCGAGCGCACCCATTCCGCGGCCGAGGCGCTGGCGCTCTACTCCGATGAAATGGGTGAGGACGGACCGCTCGTCGCGGTGGCCGGGCGCCTCGCCGCTCTGCGCCTGCAGGGCAAGACGATGTTCGGCCACGTCGAGGATTCCTCTGGCCGCGTCCAAGTGTATCTGAGGCAGGATGCGCTTGGCGCCGGGTGGGACACCGCCAAGCTGCTCGACCTCGACGACCATGTGGGCATCACCGGGACGCTTTTTCGTACCCGCACCGGGGAAGTGACGGTGCGGGGTCTGGTCGTTGAGCTCCTCGCCAAGAGTCTTCGGCCGCTGCCCCGCGGCAAGACCCAGCAGACGGATGCGGGCGCGGTGACCTTCGGCGGGCTGGTCGATCCCGAGGTGCGCTACCGCCAGCGTTACGCCGATCTTGCGGTGCACCCCGAGGTGCGCCGGGTCTTCGAAACCCGGGCCGAGGTGATCCGGTTTCTTCGGCGGTTTCTCGACGAGCGGGGCTTCCTCGAGGTGGAGACGCCGGTGCTCCAGCCACTCTACGGCGGCGCGATGGCGCGCCCGTTCACCACCCACCACAACGCGCTCGACATGCCGCTCTTTCTGCGCATCGCCGATGAGCTCTATCTCAAGCGGCTGATCGTGGGCGGGTTCGAGAAGGTGTATGAGATCGGGCACGATTTCCGGAACGAAGGGATGGACCGCACCCACAATCCGGAATTCACCATGCTGGAATGCTACCAGGCCTATGCCGACTATCTCGACATCCTGGCCCTGACGGAAACGATGGTGTCGGGAGTGGTACAGCACGCGACGGGCGGGCCGGGGGTCACCTACGCGGGGGCGGCCATCGACTTCACCCCGCCATTCCGCCGGGTGGCGTTCGTGGATGCGATCAGGGAGCAGACCGGGCTCGATGTGCGGATTGCCAGCGAGCCCGAGATGCGGGCCCATCTGGCAGCGTCGGGCGTCTCCCGCGACGACGCGGAGATGCTTTCGGGCGGGCGGCTGATCGACGAGCTCTTCAAGATGTTCGCCGAGCCGTTGCTGGTTCAGCCGACGTTCGTGGTGGACTATCCCAAGGCGCTGTCTCCCCTGGCGCGGGAGCACCGCGACGATCCGACTCTCACCGAGCGGTTCGAGTTGTTCGTGGGTGGGAAGGAAATCGCGAACGCGTTCAGCGAGCTCAACGATCCCGACGAGCAGCGGGCCCGGTTTGCCGATCAGGCGCGGCAGCGCGCCGCAGGCGACGACGAGGCGCAACCGCTGGACGCCGACTACGTCCGGGCCCTCGAATACGGTATGCCTCCCACGGGCGGGATGGGAATGGGCCTGGACCGCTTGATCATGCTGATTACCGGCCAGCCGTCGATTCGCGACGTGATTCTTTTCCCGGCGATGCGGCCCGAGGAGAGAGGGCAGGGGGAGTGAGCTTCACGCTGCGGGTTCCGTCGCCGCTGGAACGGAGCATCGCGCTGCGCTATATGCGCGGACGCAAGCAGTCGCGCTTCGCATCGCTCAACACGATCATTGCCATCGGGGGTGTCGCCATCGGGGTCATCGCGCTGGTAGTGGTGCTCGGTGTCATGAATGGACTGCGGGACGACCTGCGTGACCGGATCCTCGTCGCCAATCCCCACCTGCGCATTCTGACATACGGTCCCACCCTGCGCATCGACAACTGGCGGGAGGCGCTCAAGGACATTCGCGCCTATCCCGAGGTAGTGGCCGCCGGCCCCGAGGTGATTACCAAGTCGATGGTCGTGAACCAGGCCGACTATCCCGCCGCCGTTGACGTGGTGGGATTCGATCCCGACACCGGCCGGATCGCGGTGACGACCTTGTCGCAGAAGGTCACCCCCGGAAGCCTTTCGTTCCGGACCCACGTCGACAGCGTCGATGGCGGCATCGTGCTCGGCTACCGGCTCTCGGCCCGGCTCTCAGCCTACACCGGCGACGTGGTGCGGCTGATTTCGCCCATGTCGGTGAAGGCCAGCCGGGTGACGGGCAAGATGACGCCCCAGGTCTGGTACTTCGAAGTCACCGGGACGTTTGATACCGGGATGTACCAGTACGACGACGGCTTCGCGGTGATGGACATGGCCACCGCGCAGAAGTTCGCTGGCCTGGGCGATGCGGTGACCGGGATCCAGATCCGCGTCAAGGATCCGTGGAAAGCGCCCCAGGTGGGGGACAGTCTCCAGAAGCGGCTGGGCTATCCGTTCCGGTCGTACGACTGGCAGAGCCAGAACGCGAGTCTCTTCAGTGCGCTCCAGCTCGAAAAGCTCGCGATGGGTCTCATCATCTGTTTCGTAATGGTCGTCGCGGCGTTCAATATCATCGGCACGCTGACGATGGTGGTCGCCGAGAAGACCAAGGAGATCGGCATCCTCCAGGCGATGGGCATCACGCCGGGAGGGATCGGCCGCATTTTCCTCTCACAAGGCGCCATCATCGGGGGCGTCGGGACCGCGCTCGGGCTGGTGGGAGGATTGACCCTCGCGTTCCTGATCGACCGGTCAGGACTGATCAAGATCGACCCGGCGGTGTATTTCATCGATCATCTCCCGGTTCACGTCGAGCTGGTCGACGTGGGCGCGGTCGTGTTGTTCAGCCTGGCGGTCGCCGTCGTGGCTACGCTGCATCCGT
Organism: Gemmatimonadales bacterium; assembly: GCA_041691095.1. Classification (GTDB taxonomy): domain Bacteria; phylum Gemmatimonadota; class Gemmatimonadetes; order Gemmatimonadales; family GWC2-71-9; genus JABFSM01. The sequence goes on along the minus strand of JBEPVJ010000161.1, from coordinate 1,498 downwards.
CGCGCGCAGCGGCGCGGCTCACGCCGGTCGAAGCCATCCGGCACGAATGAGCGCGATCCTCGAGGCGCGGGACCTGCGCAAGTCGTACCGGGGCGGCGATGGAGGCACCATCGAGGTGCTGCGCGGAATCAATCTCGCCGTGGAGACCGGCGAATTTGTGGCGGTGACCGGCGAGAGCGGCTCGGGCAAGAGCACGCTGCTGCATCTGCTCGGCGCTCTGGATTTGCCCACCTCAGGGCAGGTGCGCCTCGCCGGGACGGCCTACGACGCTTTCGACGCGAACGGCCTGGCGGAGCTCAGGAATCGGAGAATCGGATTCGTGTTTCAGTTCCATCACCTGCTGCGCGATTTCACCGCGCTCGAGAATGTGGCGCTGCCGTTGCGCATCGCCGGCACCAGCGCGCCGACGGCGGATGCGCGGGCGCGCGATCTGCTGGACTCGGTCGGGCTCGGGGCGAGAACCACACACTTGCCGGCGCAGCTGTCCGGTGGCGAGCAGCAGCGGGTCGCGGTCGCGCGCGCCCTCGCGGTTCAGCCGGCGCTGCTCCTTGCCGATGAGCCATCCGGCAATCTCGATGAGCAGAACGCGGAACAGCTGCACGCGCTCTTTTCCGGATTGGCCCGGCAGTTCCAGACCGCGATGGTGATCGTGACCCACAACCGCTCTCTGGCGGGGCGGGCCGACCGCGTCTTGACGCTTTCGGAGGGCGTGCTTGCGGCGGCGGCGGGATACGGCGCGGAGGCGCTGCAGAGATGAAATGCAGCACTTGCGGCGAGCGCGAAGGTGTGGTGAGCCTCACCCAGGTGAAGGAGGGAGAGGTGCACACCTCGAGCCTCTGCGCGCAGTGCGCTGCGGACAAGGGGATCGAAACGGGCTTTGCGATGGCGGACACTCCGCTGGGCGGATTCCTGGCCAAGCTGGGCGAGAGTGCCGATCCCGATGCGCCGCTGATGGCAGCGCTGGACCTGCGTTGCCCGGGATGCAACGCCACGCTCCGCGATTTTCGGGAAACCGGACGCGTGGGCTGCGCCCAATGCTACATGGCGTTCGACGCGCCGCTGCGCGAGCTGTTGCGACGACTGCACGGGTCTACGCATCACACCGGCATGCAATATCAGCGCGAGGACGCGCCGGCGGTGCGCCTCGAGCCGGGGCGGACCGATCTGGAGCTGCGCGAGCAGCTCCGCCAAGCCGTCGAAGCCGAACAGTTCGAGCTGGCCGCCGAGCTGCGGGACCGACTGAAAGACCGCGAATGATCGATCTCAGTCTGCTCCCCGATGGGGGCATGTCGTGGCTCGAGGCGAGCGGGCCGGGCAGTCACCTGGTGGTCTCGACCCGGGTCCGGCTGGCCCGGAACCTCCGAAGCCACCGCTTCACCACCCGAAGCGACCCCTCCGAGCGCGCGGCGATTCTAGCCGAAGTCGAAGCGGCGGCCGCCGGTACTGAAGGGCTCCGACGGGCGGTGCGTTTTCAGCTGGATCGGCTGGATCTCCAGGA
>JBEPVJ010000160.1:0-5707 GCA_041691095.1 Gemmatimonadales bacterium | reverse complement strand
GGGCATGCCCTTCCGGAAGTCGAAAGGGGTTCCGTCGACCGGTGCCAGCACGCCGGTTGGGATCAGGGTCGAATCGATGGGAACGTACCGGTCGGCATCCAGCGTCACCACCTGTCCGAGCACATCCCCGGATCCATCGCCGGCAAGGTTGAAGTAGCTGTGCTGGGTGAGATTGACCGGCGTCGCCTTGTCGGTGGTGGCCAGATAGTCGATGGCGAGCTCGTCGCGGTCGGTGAGGGAATAGGTCACCTGCACCGTGAGGGTCCCAGGATATCCCTCCTCCCCATCCTTGCTGGTATAGCGGAGCACAAGGGTCGCGCCGCTCGAGTCGGCCGCAGGTGTCGCGTGCCACATGAGCTTGTCGAAGCCCTTGAGCCCGCCGTGCAGCGCATTGAGTCCATTGTTCACCGCCAGCCGGTACGGCGCCCCATCGAGGGTAAACCGGCCCCGGGCGATGCGGTTGGCGTAGCGCCCGACCAGCGCCCCGAAGTACGGCGATGAGCTGACATAACCCGCCAGGCTGTCGAATCCCAGGACGATATCACCCGCAACGCCGGCCCGATCCGGGGTGCGCAGCGACACGATGATGCCGCCATAGTCGAGGATGCGGGCCTCGATGCCGTGGGCATTGGTCAGGGTATAGACGTGGACCGAATCGCCGGAAGGAAGGAGGCCGAACAGTGCGATGGATATCGGGGGTTGCCCGGGGACGGGCGCCCCCGTTCGATCGTGCGAGGCGCAGGACATGGTGCTCCCGAGGAGAAGGGCGCTGCACAGATCGCGGGAGAGGCGGCTCATGGGGCGCCCGGGCTGAAGGTGCGTGTCGTGACGGTATACCCGTCGGCATTGGGGCCTTCCGACGGAAAGGTGACCGGCACCGCGCGGGTCTTCCCGTCTGGAGACGTGACGCGAAAGGTGTAGCTGCGCCCCGCCAGTCCTTCCAGCCTCACGAGATAGGGCGAGCCTGGGCCGGTGCCAAGGCGCTCGCTCAGCACCCGAGGCGCCGACGACCTCGCGCCGATCGTCGGTGCCATCACCGGCGGCACGATGCTCCACCCGCCCCGGTACACCACCGCCAGCGTGACGCTGTCGGTCACCAGGGCCTGCAGCGAGGCGTGCACGTCGCCGAGGGTGCGCCGCGTTCCACCGGGCGCGGATACCTGGGCTCCGAGCGGCAGCGCCGGCGCGAACTCCAGGCTCAGCGGGAAGGCCTCGCCGCCGGCGCGCCGTAGGGAGAGCGTCAGGCGATCCGGCGTCCGCCGAATCACAAAAGACACCTTCCCCGTCCCCACCGGCACGTTGTCCACGGCCACCGAATCCCACTCCGGCGGCAGGTGGGGGGCAATCGTCACCCGGTGGTTCGGCGCATCCACCTCGATGCCCAGCAGCCCGCGGAGCAGCGGCGTCAGCACCATGGAGGTGGCGAAGAACTGCTGGGGAACCGCGGTATCCAGCGGCTTGTAGAAACGCCCGGAGATGACCTCCGGGTTACGCCCCAGCGACTGGTCGAAGCCGGTCCGGGCGATCGATTCCAGGGCAAACCGGCCCGCCGCGGCATTGTGGTAGCGATACTCGGCGAGCGCCACGAATCCGGTGACGAAAGGCCAGACGGCGCCGTTGTTGTAGTGCAGCGGGTCGAACAGCGCGCTGGCGCCGCTCAGCGGGCGGGCGCCCCAATCGGTCGAGATGGTGGAGGAAGCAAGCTTCGAGGCCATTTCGGCGCCGTGCGTCTCATCCAGCACGCCGAAGGCCATTGCCGTGGCGGCCCACGCCGTCAGGCTCGGATTGACCGAGCCATCCTGGAGCAGCGCAAAGGCGTACTGGCCCTCCGCGGGCATCCACAGCTTCCTTTCGATAGTGGCCAGCGCCCTGGCGCGGACTTGGCGCGCCTCCGCTGCCAGCGCGGGCTCCCCCACTCTATCCGCCATCCCGGCAATGCGGTCCAGTGCCGCGGCCCAGACGCCGCTCAGGTAGACATCCGACAGAATGCCGATCTGCAGATCCCCGACCTCCAGCGCGCCCGCGCCCGCCGATGGATTCTCCATCAGGCCGTCGCCGTTCGTGTCGGTGGCCAGTGACCACTGGTAGGCCCGCTTCAGATTGGGCCACAGCTCGCGGAGGAGCGCCGAGTCGTCCGACTGCCGCCAGTACTCGCCGAAGGCGAGAATCCAGAACGGGGTGGTGTCGCCGTGATAGTAGGGGTACGGATAGCTGAACCAGTCCACGTGCCCCGCGCCTTGCGAAATCTCGTGGGTGATCTTTCCGTCGGCCCGCTGATAGCGCGCGAAGAAACGGAGCGCCCCGTCCCGCACCAGATCGCCCTGGCCCGTCCCGCTCATCGCGAAGGAATTGATCGACGCGTCTCCGCCGAAAAACCAACCGAAACCGGGGCGGTCGCTGGCCGAGCCGGAGAGCCCATAACCCGCCACCAGCCCGCAGCCGAGGTCGGGGTTGCAGACCATGGACTCGTCCAGGTTCACCTTGGCGTACTCGACGGCGCGGTTCAGCACCGGATCGGGCGAATGCAGGGCGAACAGCGCAGTGCGCAGCGAATCGGCATGCGCCACCCGCCGCTTCCACTCCCGCTCCGCCGCGCCCGGCGCGATCAGCTCGCGATAGAGCGCCAGGGCGGAGTCGCTGGACATCTGTCCCCCCGCCAGGACGATCGGGATGTACGCGACGTGGCTGTTGATGTTGCGGCCCGGCGGCTCACCCAGCCGGGGCGCGGTATAACGCTCGGTCCCGGCGCCCACGCCCAGCACCAGCTGGGGTGGGGCCGCCGCGAGCATGTGGGCCGGCACATCCGACGCCTCGGTCACCGCCGGCGAGCCGAGGAAAGCATTCACCGAGCGGCGAGCCTCCGAGAAGAGAAACGCCCGGGCATTCTGTTCCCAGATGAGGTACTGGCCGCCGAGGGATGCGGGCCAGGCGTAGTGGATGTCGGGGACGAACCGGACGATGATGTCGAGTGGGCGAATCGCGTCCACCTCGAGCAGGATGACGATCGCCGGCTTGTCGAGCGGCACGAAAATGTGCTCACGCACAGTGAACTGCTCGTAGGCATAGTCGATGGTCACGCCTTCGGGGCGTTCGGTGACCGACTGGACGACGCTGTGCCCCGCAATCGGCTCGGTGTATTTCGGCACCCGGAACGAGAGCTCGAAATCGTGGAGCCACTTGAGCGGCCAGGACCAGAGCTCGAGCCGCCCGTCCTCGGTGCCCATGGCGATTGCGCGCCGTCCCACCGCTGAGAGAAACATCCCCGGCCGCGCCGGGCCGGTCAGCGCGAGGGGCGATTCGCCCAGCGGAAAATAGGGAATGGTGGTCGCGGCAGAATCGAAAACCCGGCGGGTAACCGCCGGCGGCGCGCCCGGAGCGCGTGGCGGAGGCGTCTGGGAAGATGCGATCCGGAGGCCCGCGGAGGCCAGAAACATGGAAAGCACGAGCGCGGATTGTCGCCGGTATTTCAAAATGCGGCCTCGGGGGCGGGCGGGGGTGCCGCTTGGAAGCTAATGCGGCTCGGGAGCAGTATCTTCTTCAGCCCCGCGCCGACCCCAGGAGATCCTCCCCATGCCCAACCGTTTGCGTGTCATCCCCGCCTTGCTGGCACTGGGAGCCGTCGGCCTCCAGGCCCAGTCCACATCGGTCCAGTACACGTCCCCGGCCGGCGTGGCGTACCGGTCCCAGCCGGACACCGGAAGCGTGGCCCGGGCAGAGCAGGCGCTGGCCGCCGACCCCCGCAACGTCGCCCTGATCATTGCCCTCGGCGTCGCTCAGTCGGGAGCGCGGCAGTATCGCGAGGCCATCGAGACGTTTACCCGCGGCCTGGTGATCGCGCCGAACAACGCGCTGCTCTATCGGTGGCGGGGCCACCGCTACCTCTCGACCCGCCAGTTCGACAAGGCGATGGCGGACCTGACCCGCGGAAGCAGGCTCGACGGGACCATCTACGGCATCTGGTACCACCTGGGCATCGTCCGCTACGCCAAGGGAGACTTCGCCGGCGCCGCCGACGCCTTTGGGCGGGCGCAGCTGCTCGCCCCTGATGCGGGCGAGCTCGCCGGGTCAATCGACTGGCACTGGATGTCCCTGGCTCGCGCCGGCAGGGCCGCGGACGCCCAGGCGATGCTCAACCGCCGGCCCGATTCGCTCCCCACCACGGTCGCTTATGCCCAGCGACTGCGACTGTACCGTGGCGAGATCGGGCCCAACGCCGTCTTCACCCCGGCCGACACCAGCGACATCCAGGTGGCGACGCTCAGTTACGGCATAGGGAACTGGTTCCTGGTGCGGGGAGATACCACCCGAGCGCGGGAATATTTCCGGCGCTCGGTGGACTCGGGTGGTTGGCCCGGCTTCGGATTCATCCTTTCGGAGATCGAGCTCAAGCGGCTGCACTGAGGCAGCCGCCGGAGCCTAGAGCGACTGCAGGAACGCGATCAGAGCGGCTCGATTCGCGGCGTTCATCGCCCGGACTTTGGCCTGCGCGTCGGCGGCTTCGCCTCCGTGCCAGAGAATCGCCTCGAGCAGCGAGCGGGCCCGACCATCGTGCAAGAAGTTGGTGTGGTGATTGACTGTCTGGACCAGTCCGATCCCCCACAGCGGCGCCGTGCGCCATTCCCTCCCATTCGCCATGAAATCGGGCCGGTTGTCTGCAAGGGCGGCGCCCATGTCGTGGACCAGGAGATCCGTATAGGGATGAATCACCTGGTTCGAGACCTCCGGCACGCCCGGCAGGAACCCGGTGTGCAGGGTGGCAACGTGACAAGTGGCGCATCCCGACTGGTGAAATAGGAGTTCGCCCGCGCGAACCAGCGGGTTGTTGAGGCTCCGCCGCGCCGGCACGCCCAGGGTCTGGGTATAGAAGGCCACGTTGGTGACGACGTCGTCGGCGAGCTCAGGTGCGTGACGGGCGCAGAGCGGGTTGGCGCCCTCACACGATTCGGCGGGGAAGAGAGATGTGGTGATGCCCATGTCGCCATTGTAGGCACCGGCCGTCTGCTGGATCAGATTCGGATTGTTCGCCTTCCATCCGAACCGGCCGAGCGCCACCCGCTGATGCACCTCGTCCCAGACATAATTGGGCCGGCCGGAAACCCGGCGCTGCGCCGCCTGGAGGAACGAAATGCCGAGGACTTCCACCTCCGGGACCGCCTCCAGTAGTCCCAGGCCAAAAACGGCCGGTGCGACCCGGGGCGAGAAGAGAAGATTGGCGGGAACCCCGATTCCGGTCAGCGTATAGGTGGGGATCCGAAGCTGATACGCGCTGCCGTCGGCGAACATCCCCTGCGATTCGACATAGGAGATCACCGCACTGGCGTCGGGCAGCAAACCGGCGCCGCGAAGCTGCAGCTGCGTGCCGAGCCCCGGGACACCGAGCGGGCCGCCGTGGGGGCCCTGTCCCGGAATACTGGATCGGAACAGCATCGATTCGAACATCTCTCCGGCGACGGGAGCTCGGCCCCTGCCGTCTCCGACGTGACACGCTTCACAGGAGACGTTGTCGAACACCGGTCCCAGACCGGGGTTGGGCGAAAGCGCGTCGCCGAAGTCAACCTCAAAGGCCACATCCCCTTCGCCATGCTGCAAGAGATGCGCGCCCTTGAGGTTGGGTGCAGGAAGGGAGAAGGCATCCGCGGTCGAATCGAACACGGTGAGATCGCCGCCGGACAGGGCGCTTCGCGCGGCGAGACTCGCGGCGAGCGAG
>JBEPVJ010000159.1:0-5725 GCA_041691095.1 Gemmatimonadales bacterium | reverse complement strand
CCCGAAGATCGGTGTGTGGCCGTTCTGCCCGCGGTTCCAGGAGTAGGCGCTGTCGTCCACCACCACCATCGTCGCCAGGTTCGTGCCCGACAGCTTTCCGGCCAGCTTGAGTCCCGCGCGGGGCGCCACGATGCTCCGGGTGTAGATGAGCTGGTTGGGAGTGTCAAACAGTTCCAGGCCGTCGAGAAAAAAGGGCCGCTTTTCCGGGTAGAAGAGCGCAAACCGCTGGTTCAGCACCACTTGGCCGACATCCGCTTCCACCTGCGAGAAATCGGGGTTCCAGGTGCCGTTCATCGTGAGATTCTGGCGGATTCCCCAGCGAACGTCGCCGCCCAGCTCGCCGGCGTGCTGGTAATTCCATCCTCCGCGAGGAGCGGGCGTGCCATCGAGCCGCCCGGTGGCGGTGGGAGTGAGCTCGAGCACTAACCCGCGCTTCAGGTCGTGCATGCTCTCGAGCGTGCCCGACTGGCCCAGGAAGCTGGCATTGGCACGGACCGCGGGAGTCCACGAGTCCTGGAAACCGCTGTGCTGGACCCGGCGCAGCACATTGATCCCCCACGTCTGGATCGGCTTGTCCTGGTAGTGCAGGCTCTTGAACGGAATGCGTATCTCGATCTCGTATCCGCCGGGCGTCAGATGTCCCTTGGATTCGAACACGTAGTCGGGATTGAGGTCCACGTTGCCGGCCAGCGGATTCATGCTGCCGCTGCCGCCGCCGGTGGCGGACCGCCCGCCCGCGCCACCGCCGAACTGGTCGCTGCGGGTGCCGTCTTCCTGGACGCCGAGCGGATTCACGCCGAACAGAAACGCCAGGCGATGATCGTTGTAGGTGTCGAGAAGGATCTCGATGTTGTCTTCGCTGGTGATGTTGTCGCGATTGGCGTGGGTTGCCCGCACCACATCCCCGTGGACTTCGCCGGCGCGGATGCCGAAATAGATCGCGTCCACGCCATACCAGACCAGCACTTCGGTCGGCTCTTCGGCGGCATGGCCGTCCACCGGCTGGTACTGGGAGAATCCGGTGAGCCGAGTGGCGCGGGCCCAGACCGGCTCGTCGAGCACCCCGTCGATGACCGCTGTCGCTTCTACACGGGGCGGAGTAACCCGGATCTGGTTGGCCCGCCCGCTGTGCGCGGCGGTGGTATCCTGGAGTAGCCCCAGGCCCAGCAGTATGGAGAGGATCATGTGGCTGGAAATCTAGCGGAGGCGCCTAGGGTTTGGCGTAGATCTGCACCAGTTCGAGCAGCATCTTCACCGTCTTCTCCATGCCGCCCCGGGAATTGAATTCGAGCCGGGTGTGAAAATTGTGCCCCCCGGTGAAGAGGTCGGGGGTAGGAAGTCCTCGGCTCGTCAGGTTGGAGCCGTCGGTGCCGCCCCGAATGGGGGTCAGGCTGGGCGTCAGCCCCGCCCGGCGGGTGGCTTCCAGCGCGTTCGAGATCAGCGCCGGGTAGCGGTCCAGGCTGTCCTTCATGTTGGAGTAGAATCCCTTTACCGAAAACGAAATCTTCACCGAAGGATAGCGGGCCGCGACGCTGTCAGTGAGGCGTCGGAGCATCGCCTCCTGGGCGTCGAGCTCGCTGATCTTGAAGGCCCGAAGCCGAAGCTTGAGCGTTGACTCGCCGGTATTCAGCGTGGCGGTGTAGGGATGAACGTAGCCCTCGCGGCCCTCGACGTTCTCGGGGCGCATCGTCTCAGGGATCCGGGAAACGAACTCTCCGACGGCGTACAACGAATTGACCAGGCGGCCCTTGAGCGGCGCGCCGTCCCGGCCCATGAAGGTGACGTAGGCAGTCCGGGCGCTGAAGGTCTCATCGTTCACGCCGCCGAGCGCGCCTCCGTCGACGGTATAAGCGAGCTTCGCACCAAACCCGGGGATGTCAAAATAGTCCACCGCGCCTCCGACTTCCTCGTCGGGCATGAAGGCGACCGCAATCGCCCCGTGCCTGATTTGCGGATTGCTCTGCAACACGTCGATCAGCGTCAGTATCTCCGCGCAACCCGACTTGTCGTCGGAGCCGAGCAGGGTGGTCCCGTCGGAGGTGACGATGTCGTCGCCGATGAGCTCCGTAAGACCGGGATTCTCGGCGATCCGGATGACTCGCGAGGTATCGCTGGGAAGGACGATGTCTCCCCCTTGGTAGTTCCGGTGAATGACGGGATTGACGCCGGCACCGGGCTCGTTGGGCGCGGTGTCCATATGGGCGATAAACCCTACGGAGGGGACGCTGCTGCCGGCCGGAAGGTTGGACGGAAGCAGCCCATAGACGATGCCGTGCTCGCTCACCCGAACCCGATCGACGCCGAGCGCGGTCAGCTCCTTGGCCAGGAGCCGCGCCAGATCGAGCTGGGCGTCGGTGCTGGGCACCTTGCCGGCGTCTTCCTTCGACTGGGTATTGATCTTCGCGTAGCGGGTGAACCGGTCGAGAACGGTCTCGCGCGGAGCGTGTGTCTGCGCACGCGCGGAGCCGGCGAGGAGGCCCGCGGCAAGGCAGGTGGTGGCAAGACAGCGGCAGAGCATGGTGATCCGTGAGTGGCGGTGCCGAAATGTAACGAGGGCCGGCGTGTGCCGGCCCTCGTTACTACACCACTCGCCCCTTACCACTTCTATCTGACTCGCGTGGCCACAAAACTGTACGTGCGATTGGCCTGCCCGAAGAGATACCACTCGGTCGACACCGTTCCCGTCAGAATATTCCCGTTCTTGACGGCACTAATCGTATTGTGGAATGATGCCCCAAGCAGCGACACCAGCGCGTAGCCGCTCAGCGAGCCGTTCGACAGATCGCCGCCATTCGAGAAGACGCCGGTAAAGCTGCTGCCGATCTTGAGGCTGCGGGCGAACTGTGTAACATAGGCCCCAGGCTGCCAGTAGTTCACGCTCGCTCCGGTACCCGGCGCCGCGACCTGGAAATAGACCGATGGTTCCGGCCACAACACGTCGTCCGCCAGGAAGAGCAGTCCGTCGCTCGGTGTGGTGACCACCTGCTGGAGCAGCGCGTCCTGTTGGACGATGCCAGCATATTGTGCGGCATTGCCCTTAGGATTGGTGAAGGGCGTCATGCTTTGCAACTGGAAGCTGGTGATCCGCCAGGCCTCGGGCAGATGATTCCAGACCAGCGGATTGGTGCTCGCGCTGGCGATGAGAAGCACGCCCTTGTTCCCTGGGGGTCCGTTGTAGAGGTCGACGGTGATCGTGTAGGTTTTCCTGTCGAACGGGAACGGCGAGGGATAGAACGCCGGATGGGTGTTGGACGTGGACGTGTCCGGCTTGCCGATGCCGGTAGACCAGACGTAGTACGGGTTAGGCGGAAGCTTCTGGAACAGGGTCGCGGTGAAGTTGATCGTGTCCCGCTCCATCTCCGGCGCCAGCGGGGCGATCAGGAGCTGGCGCACCGGGATCTTGATGATGACTGCGTCCTGATCGCGGGCAATGAGCGAGCCGGCCACATTGCGCAGTTCGGCCTTGAGCTGGAATGTGCCGGGGGTGGTCCACTGGTGCGTCACCGTGCTGTCTCCCACCTTGGTTACTTTCTGCGTGCCGTCGCCGAAGTCCCAGGTAAAGGTCCAGTTCGCCTGCGCCTGCCCGCTGTGCTCCGCCACGAAATCCAGCTGGGCATCGACGGTGTCGGACGCCCCCGCGGGGGTAATGATGAACGGGGTGACCATGATGGTCACGAAGTGCTGGTCGACATAGCTCGCCTTGTGATTGACACTGTCCTCATATTGGGACTCGACGCTGATCTGGAAGGAGCCAGGCCCCCGTCCGAATGCGATGATTGCGGCGGTGTCCCGGGTGGCGAAGTCATTTCCGCGAGAAGTGTTGGCAAGGTCCACGAGCTCAGTGAATGCCAGCTGAGCGGCGCGTACCACGTGCGGCTTGCAGGCGGGACAGAGGCTGCGGATGGCGAGCACCCGGCTGGTAGTGACGATCAGATCGCTGGCCGGTATTGGCAACCACGCGTTGGCCGGCACATCGAAGTACTCCCGGTTGATGATCGGGAAATACGGGGCTTTGGTGTGCTGCACGAACTGGTTCCACCGCTGGGTGATCGCCGAGGTAGGCACCATGGCGCTGACACCTAGCAGGTGGAACTCGGTGATCAGCAGCGGAGTGGTGGTGGCGTTAGCGCTGAACGGGAGCGGAGTGAAGACCCCGTTCGCGTAAGTCATGGTGCGGGAGGCCAAACCCGGAAAATTAGGATCGGAGAAGGATATGACGCCGTTCTTCATCGCATAGGCTACCACCGCGTGGGCGATCTTGGGCGAGATCAGCCTCTCTAGGCCAATAAATTGTGGCTGGTGAGTCACCTTCATGGTCAGCGCCAGCGACTGATATACGAGTTGGTCATACCTGATCCTCGACGCCGAAGCATATTGGTCCATGACGTTGAGCCAGGAGGCAGCGTTTGCCCAATTGGCGTCCCGCTGGATTGCAGACGCGAAACGCTCACCATCCGGATTGTCCCGGTCCAGGTTGGCATAGGTGTCGTACTGGTGATTGAGCGGGGCGCCACCGGGGCGGAACCGGTAGTAGTAGTACATCGCGGTGATCGACATGCCGGCGCAGATGCCAGGTTGTGCCGCATAGGTGCCATAGTTGACAAACTCCCAATCGTCCACGCCCGGGGTGAAACCGGTCGTCAGCGGAGCATTCAGTGCGGCCGGCGTGGTCACCACGCCGATGATGAATACCTGCCCGAAGGCCGGTGGCGGCACCGTCGCCGGGCCGCGCACAGCCGCGCGGAGGCTGGCCCCGCCCCCAGGAATGAGGAGCTGGTCGGCGCTGAAGTGCTTACTGGCGACAGTGATCGAGGCATCGTCGCGCGCCACCAGGGGTACTGCTTCCAGAGTGCCCGAGGCGGGATCGTAGAAGAACGCCGAGATCACGCTGTCTCCGCCGGCGTGGAGCGGGAGCTTGAGCGCCATCGGCAGGTCGGCGGGATCCTTGCCGTTCCCGATCAGGAACGCGGGGCCGAGTTGTTTCACGTCGGGGGGTAGCGGAACGTGGAGCGTCGGGACCGCGGACACCGTGAAGCTGGTCGGAGTGGGATAGGCGCTGTCGGGCACTTGGATCGAGAGGCCGCTGAGCGGATCCCCCGCATTGGTATAGGTGACGGTGCCGCCGCTTGAGGGTACAGTCGCCCCTGTCAGCAGCGCCTCCTTCGCAAACCGAACGGTGGCCCGAAGCCGCGCGGCGGGAAGGCCCGCCGCCGTCGCAAGCAGGACGCCATTCACCTCGGACGGGCCCATGGTCCACCCGGTGCTCGCGATGCCATCGCTGCCGGTAGTGGCCGTGGCTGGAGATACCGTGCCCGCGCCGGAATCCACCGAGAAGCTCACCGAGATGTTCGGCACCGGTCGGCCGGCCGCATCCTTGACCAGCACCGCCGGCTTGACCGCCAGCGTGATCCCTGGCTCCGCCTCCTGCCCATCCCCTGTCTGAACGGATAGCGATGCCGGAGGGCCCGGCGCCGCCCGCGGCGGAGCGGGAGTCGGACTGGTCGGGGTCGAGCCGCCGCACGCGGCAAGGAACAGGAGTAACGAGAGAGCGGTGAGTCGGCGCATGGGCCTGCGGGGTAGGGTTACCCTGAAAGCGCGGAATTCGGCCGGATCAGATCACTCCCGGCGCGCCGCCCGCCGGCGGCTCGACGTCGAACTCCAGCTCCGGGGCCCCCCCCCCCCCCCGCATACCGGACCCCGGCGCGCGGGCACTCCGGACCCCCAC